>JBDTBU010000120.1:0-26872 GCA_039923935.1 Ktedonobacteraceae bacterium
CTCGCGTCCGGCTACGTCTTGCCCAGAGGCAAACGCACCGAGACGGTGGTACCATATCCCAACTGGCTTTCGATCAGGATAAATCCGTGGTGATCCTCAATTAAACGTCGTGTAATCGGTAGCCCTAGTCCAATTCCATGCGCTTTCGTTGTATAAAATGGCTGAAAAATACGAGTAAGATCGTCTTGCGTGATGCCTGCCCCTGTATCGCTGACGCTGATTTCCAACCAGGATTGCTGTTCGCGTTCGTCCAGGCGCACGTTATTCCGTGTGCAGACTTCTGTTGGCTCTTCTTCGGCTAGAGCGAGTAGCGCCGACTCAAGCCGCGCTGCGATGGGTGAGCGTCTATCCGCGTGCAAACTGGTTTCGTTCACCAACGAGGGTATTTCGATGGTTTGGCAAGAGATCGAGAGAATGCCGCCATCGGTCATGGCCTGCAATGCATTCAGAAAGAGATTGAGCAAAACTTGCTCCATCTGGGCGGCATCGACTTGTACGAACGGCGTTTCCTGGTGTACCAGATGCACACGCACACCACGCTCAGCGCATTGTGGCTGAAGAAAACGTAGGATGCGCTCGCTTAATGCAAGCAAATCGCACTCGACCAGATGGAGACGACGCGGACGGGCGAAGAGGAGTAGATCGCGCACAATACTATCCAAACGCTCGACTTCTTTCAAGACCACCGAGACGGCTTCCCGCGTGCTATCGTCTGCCGGGAGCGTGGTGTTGCTCTCCAGATCGTCCAGCAACATCTGCATGGAAGTCTTGATCGAGGCCAGGGGATTGCGCACCTCGTGAGCCACGCTGGCGGACATCTTGCCGAGCGAGGCCAGGCGGTCCAGACGACGCGTCTCCTCTTCCAGATGGTGCATACTCGTCACATCAGCAAAGGTCGCCAGCACGCCCATCTGGCGTCCCCGATCATCGCGCAAGGGTGCTAGCGTGATATCCAGGGCGACCTCCTGGCCCTGATGCCCGCTTGTCAGCAGCGTTTCGTGTTGTGACTGCCCGGTTTGCAACACGCTTTCCAGTCCGCGCAAATCGAGCAGTTTGCGTATTGACTGGCCCATGACTTCCAGTGGATGATAGCCTAACACAGCCTCTGCGGCTCGATTAAAGGTCGTGATTTGTCCATGCATATCGATGGTAATCAGCCCACTGGGAATGCTTTCCAGGATCAACTCTTTGAGTCGCTGATCGTCCAACACTTGGCGCAGCAGGCGGCGTGCTTCGTTACGCGCTTCGACCACATCCTCCATCAAGGCGATATTTTCTAGTACCGCACTGGCCTGATTGGCGAGAATTTGCAGTAAGACCAGCTCCTCGCGGCGTAGTTTCCAGGGCTTCTCGTATGCTCCGACAATCACGCCAAACACCTTGTTGCCCTGCTCTTCTCCACTACGCGGCACATGCCAGGCCAATGAACCCCCATCCACACGCGTGCGATTTTGGTCACGGCTCCCGATCAGAGGCAGGGCGAAGAACGTTTTGATCTGCGCAGATAAATGGCTCAGGTAATCGTCAGTTTGCGTCTCACCCGCCCTTTCGAGCACCAGTGGCGTCGGCTGAATATCACTTTGCCAGCGTTGTAATAGCAATGCGTGTAATTCAGGCGAGAGCCACGCTACCTTGTCAGTCGCCGAGTCTGGCATCAGCACTTCGCACAGATCGGCTGTAGAGATCTCTTTGGCACGTTGGAGTACGATGCGCTGTACACGCGCTCGCTCACGCAACGAGCCATTCATCTGGCTGGTGATGCCGTTGAGCAGGGAAAGTTCGTGGATGCGCTCCCGATCCCGTTCGAGCAGGCGCGTATTCTCCAGTAACATTGCCACCACGTTTGCGACCACCGCGACCAGAGGAACCTCTGCTGGCAACCAGCCTGTTTCACGCGACCCGGCTAGCGCCTCACCAGCAAGAGGCAAGCCGCGCAACGCTGTCAGCACGCCGATAGCACGCTGGCGATAGATCAGAGGCGTACATACCAGTGCATGTTCAATCCCATCTTGCGCGGCAGTGATAGCCCGACGCAAGCGCCATGCCAAGGCTTCGGGCAATTCGCCTTGTAAGTCAATTGGGTTGATATGCGCCACTGCCAACAGCATTGAGGACCAGCCGGGTTGATCGGCAAAGCTGCCGGAAGCAAATTGGAGCGTCTCACCCATGTGTTGGTACAGCAAGACACAGCGGCATTGCAGCAGGCCCGCCAGATGTTGCGGCAAAGTATCGCGTAACGTGCGATAATCGCTCACAGCGCTGAACTCATCTAGTAGTGCTGCTAGAATCGCGGGTGCGTCCAGGTGATCGGTGTGTTGCTCCACTTCTATCCTCGTCTATCCTCGCCTATCCCGTTGTGTCTTGCTTACCAATCAGGCTGTTTTCAGGCGCAAAACAAAAAGCGCCCGAAAAATCCGGGACTCTCGTATAAGCGCCCCTACTATAGCATGACTCTGACCATTTTGCATGCTCAACCGTACAAATTTTTACGTGGCTTTTGGGAAAAATGATGCTAGAGCGGGCGATACGTCACGTCGTTACCCTCAGTTTCGCCCAATCGCGTCAGTGTACTGTGTGCAGGCGTGGTCTGGGCTACCGCGCGTCCATCCTTGAAGACGTGCAGACGCGCTGGGAGTAGGCGTAACGCCTCGAAGGCGGTGGGTGCGTCAAGGATGATAAAGCTGGCTGGCTTGCCCTCTTCAATGCCATAACGATCCTGGATGCGTAGGGTTTTGGCGGCGTTGGTGGTAATCAGGTCTAGCACATCTTGGATCTCTTCGTAGCCGCTCATATGGCAGAGGAACAGTGCCAGTTGAGCGGCGGCGAGCATATCGCCCCGGCCCAGGGGAAACCAGGGGTCCATAATCGAATCGTGCCCCAAAGCAACATTCACGCCGCTAGCCAGCAGTTCTTTGACCCGCGTGATGCCCCGACGCTTGGGGTAGGTATCGAAACGCCCCTGCAACACAACGTTATCAAAGGGATTGGCTACGATATTGACCTGTGCACGCGCCAACAAACGGGTGAGCTTGAAGGCATAGGCGTTATCATACGAACCCATAGCCGTGCAATGGCTGGCCGTCACGCGTCCTTGCCAGTTTTGCTGCATGGTATCGGCGGCCATGACCTCTGTGAAACGCGAGTGAGGATCGTCGGTTTCGTCGCAGTGACAGTCAATGTCACGGTTAAATTCCCTGGCTAGTTCAAAGACGTAATGGACATCCTCGACCCCTAGCGCATTGGTCCACTCATAATGCGGAATGCCGCCAACCACGTCGCAGCCGAGTTCCAGGGCTGTACGCATCAGTTCGCGTCCGTTGGGGAACGAGAAAATGCCGTCCTGGGGAAACGCCACTAGTTGCAGGTCGCAGATATCGCGCACCTCTTCGCGGATCTCCAGCAGGGTACGCAGGGCGGTCAGTTTGGGATCGCAGATATCGACGTGGCTGCGGATATGCAACGTGCCTTGCGCGACTTCCCAGCGAATCTCCTCCAGTACACGCCGTCGCACATCCTCACGGCTCAGGCTTGGCTTGCGTTCGCTCCAGATCTGAATGCCCTCCAACAAGGTGCCGCTTGTGTTGTAGCGCGGCTGGCCGACGGTTAGTACGGCGTCCAGATGCACATGCGCGTCGATAAATGGCGGCGAAACGAGGTTGCCAGCCGCATCGATCTCACGCGTGGCACTGGTAGCGCCAAGATCAGGCACAATTTTTACAAAACGACCATCCTGGATGGCGAGATCGTAGAGTCCCTCGCGACGGTGCAAGCGTGCGTGACGAATAAGCAGATCGTATGGCATAGTTTGGTTGATCCTTTCCAGATGAAAATACGTTTCTCGCTTTATTGTATGCGATTCTTCTACGAAAGATGATGCTCTCTTTGGTTAGCTGGCCTCAGACAATAGATCTCATACGAAGTCGAGAAACGTTGCCACAAAAGTTTCGTTCGGTATGGTGACATTGTTCATGGTGATCTCGCACTCATGAGATCAGCCAAACTCAGCCGGTGAAATTGGGGTCATCCATTTTTAAATAGTATGACCCCAATTTCACCGGCTGAGAGCAGCTAAAGCGGGCTGCTTACCTCAAAGAGAAGAGCATTGAGTGCAGTAAAATCCACTTCGATTGTTCTGGCGAGGTTTTTTGCTCAATGGGTAGGAATAGGAAAAATAGATGTCAAGGAGGTCTTGCTGAAATTTCTGCAAAGGGTGTGGTGAGTTGGACAAATTGTACCTGTCCAACTCATCACACAAGAACCTGTGCCGCTAGAAGCGGTCTGTAGTATCAACGCAAATGCTTGTTACTCGTTCACGCCGAACGTACGTGCACGATCTGCACGCAGCTCAATTGGTCGAAGGATCAGGTAGGAAACCAGCGAGAGCACAACGCCCAGTTCAAAGCCTACATCCATGCCGAACGGCTTGTTGATTAGACCGCCGACGAAGCCTGTGATCGGATGTTGCACGCCGTTGAGCGTAATAACTTGAGCAAAGCCTAGGAACACGCCGAACAGACCAATCAGCATAGAGACCATAGCGGCCCAGCCAATTGGCAGGTGACGCGGATTGTTCCAGTCCTCAACGTTGTAGCGTCCCTTGCGAATAATAAAATGCTCCACGATCAGGATAATCGCCCAGGGACCAAGCCAATAGGCCACCAACAGCAGAAAGCTTGCGAGGGTCTCGTTGAAATTGCCTGCAATCGCAATCGCAAAAATCACGTAGACTATCGCGCCGATCAGCGTCCAGAGATAACGCGGCACACGTTGCCACCAGCCACCAAGCACCTGAACTGAGAGACCCAGGCTATAGTCGTTGGGGATATTATTAGCGATGATACTCAGCGCTAGCAAAAAGACCAAGACCCCACCAACAGATCCCAAGGGTTGTAGTGCAAAAGCCAGCAATTGACCACCAGGCACATCGGGTGCACCTGA
Source organism: Ktedonobacteraceae bacterium (assembly GCA_039923935.1). Classification (GTDB taxonomy): domain Bacteria; phylum Chloroflexota; class Ktedonobacteria; order Ktedonobacterales; family Ktedonobacteraceae; genus Paraktedonobacter. Next base: position 4,939 of record JBDTBU010000120.1, read on the forward strand.
GGCCAGCAACATACCCAGGACTTCCAGCAGCACACACGGGATAAAGATACCCAGGGAAGTTAGCCAGAAGATGCGCGACGACTTCGTATTCTCCGGCTGATTGACGTTGTAGTCGGCGGCATACGAACTCCAGCCAGTCGCGAAACCAAAGACCGCGCCTCCGAAAGAAACGAGGCTCGCAATCTCTATCGCGTCCATAGCCGGAGTGGGAAGCAGTGCAAAATGGTGGGTGTTGACCATAACAACGGCGACAATAGCAAAAATCACTGCCATCGGTATCCAGGAGAAACGCTCGTAGCGATGCACATAACGGTAGCCATAGATGCTTACCAGAGTCGTCAACAGTGCAATCAGCAGAATACCCAGCGCACGTATGACTACGCCGCTTAGCACGATACCCAGCACAGGCACGTTGCACTGTTCCGGGGTAGCGGCACCACAGGCCAGGGCAGTCACCAACTGACCACCAACGACCACATTCACCGCTGACCAGCCAAGGCAGGCTCCAACGTTGAACAGGCCCATGATGATCCCGCCAATCCAGCCAAAGGAGAAGCGCGAGATGGTCATCTGGCGCAGGCCCAGACGCGGACCCAGTGTGGCAAAAATCGCGGGTGAGAGTACACCAAGCGCATTAAAAACGATGATTATTGCCAGGCTATCCCAGAACCCCAGGAAAAACGCCTGTCGAGCCAGCACTCCCAGAGCGACGGTTGAGATGACCAAGTTGGCAGAGAGCCACATGGTAAAATTGTCAAAAATACGAACATGAGTGCGGGTTTCCGGCGAGACACGCTCAATACCGTGTGTCTCAATACCCTGTTCTTCGGGAATGGCAATCGTGTCGGAAGCCATATGTGTCTCCTTTACTGCAAAGAACGTTTGATATCGCTTCTACAAACTAAAATAACGCTGATGCCTCTTCACAAGCCGCGTCATGAAGTAACATCGAAGGATATCTTCATTGTATCACAACAATTTTCAATGTGGAAATACTCGCAACGCGAGATCAGAATCAGTGGAAAAAACTGGACATCTGAAAAAGCAGGGACAATTCAAAAAGCCCTACCGTAGAAAAACGCTTGCGTTTTTTTGCGATGTGTACTATACTTCGCGAAGTTCATTAGGCAGAGAACAACAACATTATCACAAGTGGGGACGTGCCAGGAAGTGAGGGGAGCATAGACATTGCACACGCACCTATCAGATGAGGATACACAACCTATCCAACCAAGGCCAAAAAAACGTCGGCGTTTGGTTTTCATCATCATATGTATAAGTGTGGGACTTCTTCCCATGCTGGCCTTGTTACTCTCAAGCTGGGGTAAAGCTCTTTCTCATACAACGCATGTGGCACCAGCCACACACCACCAGACGACAGTACGTTTGCATAGCCAATCTTCACACGTATTTCCGTCGTCAGAGATTGCCTCTCAAGTTGACAGTCTCCTGACAACGCAAGTCAATAGCCAACAATTCAGTGGCTCGGTGTTAGTGGCTCAGAATGGTCAGGTTGTAGTGGCGCAGGGATACGGTATGGCCAACGCACAGAACTCGACGCCTAATACTGCTACCACGCGCTTTTATCTTGGCTCTGTCACCAAAGAGTTTACCGCGATGGCTATTCTTATGTTGCAAGAACAGGGAAAACTGCAAGTATCGGATCAGGTCTGCTCCTATATCGCTCAGTGCCCGCTCCCCTGGCAGCCAGTGACTATTCACGAGCTACTGACCCACACTTCAGGCATTCCCGAACTGGACGATTCACAGATTTCTGGTGCTTCTCCCCAGGCTTGGATTAATAGCTTCGATAATAATGCGCTGCAATTTATACCGGGCGGGCAATTCGATTATTGCAGTACTTGCTATCAGATATTGGCCTACGTTGTTCAACAGGTTTCTGGTGTGCCGTATAGCCAGTTTATACAGCAAATGATCCTTAATCCCTTACACATGAACAGGAGCGGCTTCGATGCGAATGATTATTACGCGCAACCTGATAGCGCGATTGGGTACGAGACCTGGCAGGTCAACTCTCCAGAAATAGCAGAGCAGTCCGACCCGCAATGGTCGTTTTTGTTCGGCTCAGGTCTGCTCTATTCAACCGTGGAGGATCTCTATAGCTGGGATCAAGCGTTGTATACGAATACGCTCGTTTCACAACAAACCTTGACGCAGATATTTACCCCCTATGTGACTGCCACGAGTCTTTTCCCCAACTCGCAGTATGGCTATGGCTGGTTTCTTACGCAGTCGCCAGTGCTGGGACACCAATTGATCTGGCACTACGGAGTGCTCGACGGCTTCCGAAACTATATCGGACGCTACGTTGATGACCATGTAACGATCATTGTGCTAAGCAACTTATCTACCGTAGATAGCGTCGCACTTGAGCATTCGATAGAGCAGAAGGTGTTTACAAAGTAATAGTACGAAACCATGATTTGACCATAGCCCATCTTTTGCTTTGTGATAGATTTTTCTCCATTTCGATATGTACTACGCGCAACTTCCCATTGCACCAGACCTCGTACCCACCCTCCACACGCAGCGGTGGTTTCAGAGTTTCGCCCGTTAGTTCAACAATACGCTCAACTGGTGCTCCTACTACAAAGGGTACCATATCTGCCGTGTTGGACTTGAATAAGGCTTTTAATGTGCTAGAGTGCAATTCCTACATCGTTAAATAGATGTATAACGATGTATATGTGTGTTTGTGCTGACATACCACCTAATAGTCACATATACTATGAACATATTAGGTTTTGCGAGTATAATGGATGATAGTTATTGTGTCGTCGAGAGGGAGGTCGTGCTATTTTCAGCCAGAAAACGTTTCCCTATGTAAGCGGATACCCGCTGCTTGGAAACTTGCCCGATATTATGAAAGATCGCCTGGAATTTTTGCAACGCATGGCGCACACCAGCGATGTGTGTGGTTTCCGTTTAGGGCCATTTCCTGGCATTCTGTTTAACAAACCTGAGCATGTTCAGAGCATCCTGATCGAGCATACCTCTGACTTCGACAAGGGTATCGCGCTTATCCAGCATAAATTACCGTCAGAGATTAGCGACGGTATTATCTGTCAAGAAGGCGATGTGCACCGTCGTCAGCGCAAACTGATGGCTCCCGTTTTCCAGCCACGCCATATTGCCAGTTATGCTAGTTGTATGGGAGATTACTGTGAGCGTCTTCAGCACACATGGTCCGATGGCAGCGTGATTGATATCAACCAGCAGATGAGTAACCTGACCATGAGCATTCTCGGCAAAGTGCTTTTTGATGCGGATGTTTTCACCGAGGGCGATGAACTTGGGGCCGCTATCATGGTGATTTTGGAGTATCTCTCGCATGTGACCTCGGCATTTTTCTCGCTATCATATAGCTGGCCGACGGCACGCAACCGCCGTATGCAGAAGGCGGTCCAGGTTTTGCGCACTCGTCTACAACGTTTTATCGATGAGCGGCGTGCGTATCCAAGCGAGCGGAACGATTTTCTCTCTCTCCTCCTGCAATCGAAAGATGATGATGGGGCATCCATGAGCGATGACCAACTCATGGCTGAGTGCCTGAACCTTTTTGGCGCGGGTTTTGAAACTGCCGCGACTGCGCTGAGTTGGACTTGGACGCTGCTTTGCCAACATCCTGAGATCTATCAGCGGGTCCAACACGAGGTCGATAGCGTTCTAGCGGGCCACACGCCGACGTATGCTGACTTGGAACGTTTGCCTTACTGCTTGCAAGTGTGGAAAGAAGCCCTCCGGCTTTACCCACCAGTGTATTTTACCTGCCGACACGCCTTGCACGATGTCGAGATTGATGGCTACCGCGTGCCCAAAGGTTGCCAGGTTCTGCTGGCTCCGTATACACTGCATCGACGCGCAGAATATTTCCCAGAACCAGAAAAATTCGACCCTGAGCGCTTTACGCCAGAACAAGAAAAAAGTCGTTCCCGTTACGCGTATCTGCCGTTTGGTGCTGGTCCGCGCATTTGTCTGGGGCTGCATTTCGCTATGATGGAAGGCCATCTCTTGCTGGCGGCTATTGCCCAGCGCACCAGTTTTTCACTCGCTCCAAACCAGGTTATTGAGCTTAAATCTAGGCATAGCTTGCTCCTACGACCAGTGGACGGGATACACATGATCGTGACAAAACGACCAGATCTCCCAGCCTGTGAGAAATACCAGATGTCTCTCCATGGCTCAAGCCTAGGATGTCCGCAAGCGGAGGTTTGATAATAGTGCTTTCACGATTTGGCGGTTTTCTCTATAGTGCACGTAGGAGTGTTCTGTTGCTTGCTCTCGCGTTGCTGCTTGGCGCGGGTATCTTTGGTTTGGGCGTCTTCGGTTCGCTGAAGAATGATGGAACGAACGATTCTGCCAGTGAGTCCGCACGAGCTGCACAACTGCTTGACACCAAGTTGGGCGGTTCGCAGTTAGATGTGATCATTCTTCTGCGCAGTTCGACGCTGTACGTGACCGATGCCGCTTTCACGCAAGCCGCAACTGGGCTGCTTGCTCCTCTGAAAACACGCACTGAGGTCGCTTCACTCACCTCGTACTACTCCACCCATAGCCAGAACTTTATCTCGCGTGATGGGCATGAGACGTTTGTGCTGCTACAACTGACCAACAGGGATCTCGCAACAAAACAGGTGGAGTATCAAAACATACAGCCTTTGCTGACTTCCACGACGTTGCAGATTGCCGTTGGGGGCAACGTTCCAGTGAATATGGCAGTCAGCAAACAAGTGAGCACTGACTTGGCACATGTTGAGCTGATTACCTTCCCTATCCTAGCACTGTTGTTGCTGCTCGTCTTTGGTGGCCTGATTGCCGCTGGCTTGCCTCTGCTGATTGGCGGCGTAGCTATCCTAGGTGCGTTCGCAGTGTTGCGTCTGCTCACGCTGTTCACTGATGTTTCCGTGTACGCGCTGAATGTGGTGACGATGCTTGGTCTTGGCTTGGCTATCGACTATGCTCTCTTGATCGTGACGCGCTTTCGCGAGGAACTGGCAAAAGATGAGAGAGATGTGTCGGGTGCGTTGCAACGCACACTCGCCACTGCTGGACGTACCGTGATTTTCTCGGCTCTGACTATCGGTGCGAGCCTGCTCAGCCTTTTGTTTTTCCCACTGACCTTCCTACGCAGCATTGGCCTGGGGGCGATTGCGGCGGTACTGGTCGTTATGTTGACCTCACTCACTTTGTTACCAGCCATTCTGGCCTTGCTGGGTCGTAGGGTAAACGCGCTCTCCCTCAACCGCTTCTTCGTACGTCGTTCCTCTATACGCACACCATCAACCGAGCAGCGTGGCATATGGTATCGTCTCTCCGCCTGTGTTATGCGTTGGCCGCTACCAGTCGTTTTGGCTGTGCTGGCTGTGTTGCTCACGCTTGGCTGGCCCTTCTTGCATATTGTCTTCGCCACGCCCGATGAGAGAGTTTTGCCTGTTGGTCAGGTGGAACGCGTGGTGAGCGAACGCTTGCGTCAGGATTTCGCACAAGAGGGAAATGCACAGATAACTATCGTTGTTACCACGCCAGGCAACGTGCTCGCGGCTAACAATCTGGCAAGCTTGGATAGCTACACCAGACGCATCGAGGTTATGCCTGGAGTAGAGCGTCTCGCGAGTGTGGTGAATATTGACGCGAATCTGACACTGGCCCAGTATCAGCAGTTCTATGCGCAACCATCTCAAAATCCGCAACTCACGCAGGCCGCGTCTTCTCTGGTTAACGGGAATGTGACGAAAATCACGGTCTACCTGCAACAAGCCGATCATACAGCGGCGGCTATCGCTATCGTCAACCAAATCCGCGCACTTTCCGTGCCGGGCGGGTTGGTGCCGTTGGTGGATGGTCTGACACCGGAACAGATCGACCTGCTAGCCAGCCTGGGTGCGACCTTACCTCTGGCGCTATTCGTGATTTTGTTCTCAATCTTTGTGCTGCTCTTCTGGATGACTGGCTCGCTTGTTATGCCGCTCAAGGCGATCCTCATGAACTTTCTTTCGCTCTCCGCAACCTTTGGGGGCTTGGTCTGGATCTTTCAAGATGGGCATTTGCAGGGATTACTGCATTTTCAGTCTGTAGGCAGTATCGACGCTACCCAACCAGTGTTGATTTTCGCCATCGCTTTTGGCCTTTCCATGGACTATGAGGTCTTTTTGCTTAGCCGCATCAAAGAGCGTTTCGACCAGACCGGCGACAATCGTCTAGCGGTGGCCTCTGGCTTGCAGCGTACTGGCTGGCTGATTACCAGCGAGGCGTTGCTCCTGGCTATTGTGCTGGGAGCCTTTGGTACGGCAAAGATTATCTTTATCCAGGAGATCGGTATTGGCTTAGCTAGTGCGATCATCATGGATGCCACACTGATTCGCATGTTGCTCGTTCCAGCTACCATGCGCTTGTTGGGCAATCTCAACTGGTGGGCACCCCGGTTGCCGCGCTGGTCTCGCCCGCGCCTAACTCCTCCCCTTACGCCCTTCACACCACAGCCTGCGCTGGTAGCGGTATTCCAGCATATGCCTACGCGCTCACCCTACGCCCTTGAATTGCTCTCGACACAGCCCATTGCAGATACTCCCATTGCGCTGCACTCTGCGGTTGAGTCAGTGTCAACGCAGCCACTGAGGGGTCGCACGTTCGCTCTCTGGCCCGGCCAGGAGGTTACCTCGACACCAGCGCAGTCGCTTGAGGAACTCGCTATGCCCTATGCCTTTGCTTTATGGGAGTTAGACATGCTTGAGTCAACGCCCACACAACCAATGGAGCGATTGATCGTGCCACGCCCTTTTACTTTGCGGGCGAAGGTTCATTAGCTGTAAAATCCTGTTTTGCTGATAGAGACGAGATAGAGATTGCCCACACGAGCAATCTCTATCTTAACCTTGCTTCCCAACTCAATAAGCATCAAGCGGCATACCTGTATCGCGTATGCAAAAGCTATTCGATCATATGGAACAGGGCTGCGGCAATTGTCTCAGGGTCGGTTTCGCTCGCGAAGGACAGCACTTTGACGTGCGCGTTCTGTGCTTCAACCTGCTGATATGCTCGCAGTGCCCGATCATGTTCTGGCCCATAGCCGATGATCGCCAAGGCCACATACATACTCCCAGCGGCCCGCGCTACCGTATTCATGAACGCTTGGGTGTCGTCGGCTTCCCCATCGGTGATTACCAGGGCCATCAGTAACGGACGTTCCGCCACAGGCTCGCTGCCAAACTCGTCAGTGTAGGTTTTTAACAGCAGGTTGAAGCCCGGCATAATGCGCGTGCCACCGCCCCACTGGATCGTATTCCACTTCTGCGCTAAATTGTCCGAGTTTAGATCCCCAAGATCTTGCGCTCGCCCATCGGCAAAGGTAACTGTGCGCAAACCACCGCCCTCTTCCTCTTCCCCCGCTTGGCTATCGGCTGCCGCCAATCGAGCGACGATCAGACTAATCGCCTCGCGAATCGTGCTTTTCCTCGGAGTGGTATCGTGCTCGGATGTGGCATAGTTCATTGAGCCAGTTGTATCGAGTAAGAGCATTGGCTCCTTTTCCTGGCCAGTACCGACTGTATCAGACATTATTTTTCTCCTTTTTTTCAATTGTAGAACAGGCACCAGTACCCTCTTTGTATGTTGAGAAATACTCCGTCTTTACTTTATGAACGTACAACGTGCCCGCAAATCAAATGCGTTCTGCTTTCTGGCACGCGCTGGACGGACAGTTCGCCTCAACGGTTCTGCTACGCGGACGGACCACTAATCTGGTGGCGCATCGCCTCTAACTCTGCATCGACGTTGTGTTCAGAGGTCATTTTCGCAAGCTGGTGATCCAGATCAGTGGACTGACCACCACCAAGTAAGCCCTGATCGCCCAGCGAGCCAGAGTCCAGCAGTGAGTCAATGGCATCGGCTCGTGATTGCATCTGCAAAACTTTCTCCTGAGCACGCTGCATCGCCAAATTCATTTCAGACGATTCTTTGTTGAGACCAGTCGCGACCTCGTTGATATGTACTGAGGCCTGAGCTGCCTGATATTGTGCCTCGACCATCTCTTTTTGTACACCAAAGGCTGCAACGCGCTGCTCAGCTTGCTGCACAAGTGTCCCGATCTTCTGATGCTGAGCCGCGAGTTGCTCGATTTGCTGCTTATATGCTGCCACCTGGGCCAGCAATGACTCTTTGCGTTGCAGAGCTAGACGCGCCAGATCCTCGCGATTTTGCTGCATTGCCTGCTGTGCTTGCGTTTGCAAGTGGTTCTGCTGCGCCTCGACCTGCGCCTCAAGCATCTCAATGTGCTTCTCGTTCTGCACAATCGTCACTAAGCCCTGACGAAGCTGCTGAAGCTGCTCTAATTGTTTGGTATAACTGTAGTTAAATACCTGGGCAGGATCTTCCGCTTTCTGCAGAGCATTCTCACTTTTGATCCGTGTTACTAATTTTAAATGTTCAAACAAACCCATCTTTTTGCCCCTTTCTTTTTGCAAAAGCATTCTACGCGAATAGTGGCATATGTGCTTTCTATTGTACATTTATGGCTCAGTCTGCTCTCCGCAAATATCAGCGAGCAGGTTTTGTGTAGTATCCTCAACAATATGTTTGGGCGCATTAGGCTGACGACCAAGTGTAGGTTTTTTCTTAGGTGCAGGCTGCTCACCGTCTCCCTGACCTGCCGCTGGACCATTTGTCACTTGCTTCAGCAGATCCGGCATCTCCGCAGGAGATTGTACAGTATTCTCTCGTTTTGACTCTGGACTCGCTGTCACTTGGTCGAATAACGCTGACACGTCTGATGCTGGTTGAACCGGAGTCTCCTGAGTATGTCCCACATCGGCTATCACCTGATTGAACAGCTTCGACACATCCTCGGTAGGGTGCATGGTGCTTTTCTGAGCTGGTCCCGCACCTGCTATCACTTGGTTGAACAGCGCCGCCATGTCTGGTGCCGGTGGCATGGGAGGTATTGGACGTGGCGGAGGCTCCACTGTTGGGTGGACTTGACGCGCCGCACTGGGGCGATCTTGCTGCCTAACAGGAGTGGACTGGCGTGCTGGTCGCATCGGCACTTCTGACAACGCGATCAGTTGGCTCACTGTGTAAAAGCCTTGCATAGCCTCCCAGAGAAAGCCCTCAGCTCTGGCGTTCAATTCGTCGGTGGATTGACCCAGACTCATTTGTCCTACCATATCAATACCAGTGCGCAAGTGAAAGTCGCCCAGTTCCATCTCGCTTTTCATCTTTTCCAGATGTGTCGCAACCTGTGGTGGAACCGCAAGTTTGGTTGCGTGCAGTGCCAACTCGTATTTCGCCAGCAGCCCAGCAGTCCATTCGCGCATTTCCTGGCTTGCACCAATGATGCCTTGCAAATGAGATCGTGGGATACGTTGGTACGCATCCCTGATCTGCGGCCCTAGTTCGAGCGGTAGCCTATAGGTTGTGAGCATATACTGTGGATTCGTCGCAGCTTTGAGCGCCTCCTCAATATATGGCTCAATATGTTCACATAGCGCCAACGCCTGATCGTAGGTGATTTTGGGCAGATTGCCTGTTTCTGCAGGATTGGCTGCTGTATCAGCCTTCAAGAGTTCCTGCACAAACACAACATTCAGGCGGCACGCACGTACAAAAGCGAGGGCGTACCCAGTCCTGGCATATGCTTCCCACGGTGGGCAGCCCTGGCCGATCAACTCATCTACTTTATCGTCGATCTGCTGCCAAACCTGTTCAATCTGGCTTGCCGCGCGCAAATACCCCTGGATAGTGGCTGTGTTCGCCATGCCAGATTTTGCCCCGCCTAGCAGTCGTTGGAACCATTGACCCATGTCCAATCCTCTTCCGGTTTTTTGATCGACCTCACCGCGCCAACCATCCTCTTGTTATTGTATAACGCAAACCGTCATGATTCACCAAATGGCGAGATTTTTCCCCACTGTATTTGGCTTGCTCACTATAGAAGAACAAATCATAGCATATTGGCACACAGCAAGACGGGGAAAAATGCATCAAAAGATTGACAACCACCCCATGAATTCGCTACAGTAGGGACATGAATAATTGCTAATCCTAATAAACCAATGTACCATGAGGTAGGTGTTTTTATGGTGATGTGTCTGGATATCGATGGGTGTTCGCACGAAAATCAGCAAAATGAACGATTTTGCACGCAATGTGGCATTCCCATGATGGGAACATTTTTACAGAGCCGCTACCAAATTCGCACGTTGAATAGCAAGGACCGCACGACGGTTATTTTCAATGCAATTGACCGCCAGACTGGCAAAGAGGTGACGATACGTGTCTTGCGCCCTCGTAGGACCACCCACGAGGAGCGTGAAGATTTTCTTCAGGACGCAGAGTTGGCCCTGAGTTTTTCTAACACGATGCATGAGGCAGGGAGCATCTGTGTGACTGATTACGGTGAAGATGGGACGGTGGCTTTTCTGGTTAAGGCAGTCATGGATGCACAATCCACAGAGCGTGCGCGTCTGAGCGTCCATATGGATGAGAACATCTACACGCCCAATTCGCCCGCGCTTACTGGTGTTCCGCTTTGGTCCGCTGCTCCTGAACCAGTCACACCCATTCCAACCAACACACGTACTGCTTCGTCTAAATGGCTCATCAGTGGCGACCACGCCTACGAGCAGGGTCACTACGAAGAGGCTCTGACTGCGTACGAAAAAGCCCTGGAACGTGAGGGGATCTCGGTGGAAGCCTGGAGTGGCAAGGGAGCAGTCCTGCTGCATCTAGGTCGCCTGGACGAGTCTCTGTTGGCCTATAACCACGCTCTCTCGCTTCAGCCGAACGATCCTGATCTCTGGATCTCGCGTGCCAACGCCCTGCATGAGTTGCGTCAGTTCGATGAGGAGATGTATTGTTACGAACAGGCAGTCACCCTCGACCCCAGTTATGTCTTCGCCTGGACTGGTCGCGGCATGACCCTGGTAGAACTGGGGCGTCATCAGGAAGCTCTGCAAGCTTTTGATAAAGCTTTGTTGCTTGATCCTCAGCAGATAGTGGTCTGGCAGGCTATGGGCGATACGCTCTTTAGCTTGCACCGCTATGACGATGCGCTGATGGCAATTGACCACGCTCTGCACATTGATTCTAAGAACGCCGCACTCTGGGATACCAAAGGGAATATTTTGCGACGCCAACGCAAGCCAGCAGCCGCTCTGGAATTGCACGAGCGTGCAACGCTGCTGTCCCCCGAAAACGCGCTGATCTGGTTTGATAAAGCCAATGATCTCCGCGATCTCAAACGTCACGCCGAGGCGCTAGTAGACTACGATCACGCCCTTGCCCTCGACCCAACTTTGGCTGGAGCATGGTATAATCGAGGCAATGTTCTCGTTGCCCTGCACATGTTTGAGGAAGCCCTTGCATCCTACACTCAAGCCCTGTACTATGACGATGGTCTGATCTCGGCGTGGTATAACAAAGGGAGCTTGTTACACGAGTTGAGACGGGACCAGGAGGCTCTAGCGGCCTTTGATCGCGCTCTGAATCTCGATCCACAGCATATCGCAGCCTGGAACAATAAAGGGCTGGCCCATTTCGCTCAAGGCCATGTGGAAGAAGCCTTGAGCGCGTTTAACCAGGCGACAACCCACGCCCCACAAGAGGTTGATGCTTGGTATAATAAGGCGATTGCTTTGGAGAAACTGGGGAGACAAGAGGATGCGGCTGCGTGCCAACAATGGGCACGCTCGCTAGAAGCGAAACAGGCGACGACCTAAGAGAAAAGCGCCTGCGGAGGAGGTGGTATGCGACGTTGCGCTGATGTGGCTGATTGCGGGTTTGATAATCGGGATAACGATTCTTTCTGCCGGGGCTGTGCTTTGCCACTTCTTGGAACGGCCCTCGCCGGGCGTTATGTGGTCGAGGCTCTGGTTAGTAAAGGCGGATATGCGGCGGTTTTTCGTGGGGTAGATCAGAATTTATCGCGCAGAGTCGCTATGAAGGTGCTTCTGTCTAGCAAAACCACGGCGACAGAACAAGAACATTTTTTACGCGAAGCTCGCATTGCTGCGGTGCTCGATCATCCCAATGTCGCGCCAATTCTCGATTACGGCAAAGATGGTCCTAGTGTCTTTCTGGTCATGCCGCTCTATACTGCTGGTTCGCTGCGTCACCGTCTGGCTACGGTCAATGGTCCGCTACTGCCCGCTGAGATGGTGACAAACTTTCGCCAACTCGCCGGGGCGCTTTTCTATGCGCACACACGCCCGCGCCCGGTCATTCATCGCGATATCAAGCCGGAGAACATTCTTATCCATCAAGAGGATCGCCGTCTGATTATCACTGACTTTGGTATCGCCCGTGCTCTGGAGCCAGGGGCGCGTGTTGGCAAAACAGTCACAGTACGTGGTACAGTGGGGTACATGGCACCAGAACAGGCCAGCGGTGTTGTCGATCCACGCAGTGACCAGTTTGGCAGCAGCGTGGTGCTGTACGAGATGCTGACCGGCTACCATCCCTTCGACACTGTGGGTGGCCCGGTGCGCCCGCCCTCGCTGTTCAACCGCGACCTCTCAACTGGACTGGATGCCGTCGTTCTGCGTGGACTCTCGGCCCGGCCTGAGGATCGTTTTGCCACGATGCAGGAGTTTCTCCAAGCCTTTGACCAGGCCACGTACGCTGGTTTAGGCGCTGGCTTTCGCCTCACACCACACAATTCCGCGCTGGAAACACGCTCGCCCTATGTACGTCACGTGACTAGCCCTGCGCTGCCGACTCAGACCATCAACACCAACAATAGCGATTCCTCGGCGCGTCAGAAGGTCGTGCGTCAGACGAATAGCGCCAACGCACGCGAAAAGTGCCTGGAGGGCGACCAGTGTTTGAAGCAGCAACAGTATTCCCAGGCTTTGCACGCCTACGAAGAGGCGCTGAACCTGGACCCGCTGAACTTCCATGCCTGGAACGGAAAGGGCACTGCTCTCTATAGTCAAGGTAATTATAAACGCGCCTATGACGCGTATCAACGCGCTACGGAGATCGATGCTGAAAATCCCGTTGTTTGGGTTAGTGCTGGTCTGGCGCTGAATCGTCTCAAACGTTTCTCGCAATCGTTGGTCCATTTCGAGCGTGCCCTGGCCATCGATTCCGCGTATGTGGCGGCCTGGAATGGCAAGGCCGACGCGCAACTGGACATGAATATGCCAGAGGAGGCCATCGAATCCTACGCCACAGCTCTGCACTATGATGAGCAGAGCTTCCAGGGCTGGAACGGTCTGGGCAACGCACGCTCAATCCTGCGCGACTATGCTGGGGCAGTCGATGCCTACGAACGCGCACTCATGGCTAATCCGCGCAGTGCAGTGGCTTGGTGCAACAAAGCCGAAGCACTACTGCGCCACGGCCATACCCGCGCAGCCCTCGACGCCCTCAACGAAGCCACCGAACTGGACCGTAGCTATGCCCGCGCCTGGACGCTCAAGGGCGACGTGTACGAGGCTCTGGGCAATCTCCAGGAGGCGCAGAAGGCTCGTAAACGTGCCAAACCGTGGGGATCGGTGAATTAGCTTGCCTAGTTGGCGATGTTGCGCTGCATGGAGAGCGTGCCCAGAACCAGCGCAGCCAGAGCAGAGCCAGCCAGAACCAGAGTATCCGTGCCCAGTTGATCCGACGAACTGTAGAAGATCGCCATCTGCAACGCGTGAATCCCATAGGTCAGCGGGATATAGGCTGCGATAGTCTGTAACCAATCCGGCTCGAAGGCCAGCACGCCAATGCCGCCCGCCAGGAAAAAGAGGTAAAAGGCCACGTTTACCGAAATGCCTATGACGGCTTGCATACGCTGGAGCAGCGCACCGAGCGCAATCCCCAGTGAGGAACTGAACAGAGCCACTAGGGCGATGATAAACACCGTACTTGCCCAGTAAATCCCCTGCGGCTGTGTCCAGCCCAATGCGTAGCCTAATAGCAACACGAACAGACCTAACCCAAAAGTTGTGATAAAGCTAGCCAGCACCTTGCCAACAATGATCGTCCCACGGGCAACAGGGGCCAGCAGCAGTTCTTTGGCGGTTCGCGTCTCCCATTCGCGTGCGGTTGAGAGACCGCCTGCAATGAGTCCGCTGATCATTAACAGCATAGCCATCGTAGGCAACGTCGTGTATTGGAACTGTTCCACGTCGCGCTGGCGCACATCGCTTTCGTGCATGCCGACCTTCACCGGGCTGGCTGGCCCTTGCGCCTGGTAGAACTGTGTAATCGCATCCGGGACAGAGCGGTGAATGTCATTCGTAAAATCTGCATTGAGATTGTTCACCTCAACATCGACTGGTGCCTGCTGCCCCTGTGCGACCTGCTGCGAAAAATCCGCAGGGATGGTGATAATCGCTACCACATCCAGATTCTTGAGCAGTTGCTTTGCCTGGCTCTCACTGTTGACGTCAGTCAGGCGAAAGACATCGGCCTGATGAAAAATCTGGGCCATCTGCACTCCTTTTGCACTATGATCCAGTTGCACCAGCGCCACAGGACTGCGCCCGCCTGCTGCTGCACCTAGCGCCCCGACCAGCAGAATAGACAGCGCGGGGGCAATCATCGCCACCATATTGATCGGCTGGCGCAGCCAGGTTACGAGGTCTTTCTTTATAATCGCGCCAACGACGCGGAAAAAACTGCGAAACATAGGTATCCTCCTGGCAATTTAATGCGTGACCGTACTGCGCCGCAGAGCCAGCGTGGTGAGAGCAAGCAGGCCAAGTGCGTAGATCACCAGAACGGCGGCATTGAATCCCACACCGTACGTGTTCAGATCAAAGCCGTGAAAGGCGTGCTGCTCCAGAACAATAGCGTAGTACACTGGAAAGATTTTGGCGATGACTGCGGTAATCGGCACTCCAAACGAGATGGGACCAAAGGCACCGCTGATGAAAAACATGGGGACTGCTAGGCTGATCGACAGGACAATTACGAACTGCCAGCGTTTGAGCAGGGTGCCTAGCAATGTGCCCAGTGCGATGAAGATCAACATTGTGAGCAACGTGACCCAGACCACTTCACCCCAATGAACCGGCCAGACACCCATTGCGAAGACCACGATAGCCAGCACGAGCAGAACCGGAAGTATGCTCATTGCGAACGCGGCCAGCATCTTGCCAAGCAGAATAGACCAGCGGCTGGCTGGTGAGAGCAGCAGCTCTTTCATAGTCTCACTTTCCCATTCTTTGGCCGAGGAGGTGCCAGCTTGTATGAGGGCACCGATCATCAAACTGATGACCAGAATAGAGACGCCCAGGTACGGCACATAATCGACTGTTTGAGCATACCAATCAGTCTCGTGTGGCGTAATCGTCACCAGATTGGGAAAGGCCTTGCCATAAAAAGAAGTGATTGAGAGCGGGATGGCCCGGCGAATGTCGTGCGTAAAGTCGGTGTTCAGGTTATTGATCTGCACATCCACCTGGACTGGCTCGTTGGCCTGCACACGCGAATCGAAATCGGACGGAATAGTCACCACTGCGACGACTTTGCCCTCGGCGATCAGATTTTGCGCGTCCGTGGCACTGGCTGTGCGTAGACTGAACGACTGAGCCCCATCCATAGCGCGATAAAACGCCTGCGCGTACGGCCCAGTATCGTGCATGACCACCGCTGTCGGCGCGTGGCTGCCTGCCAGCACAAACAGGGTCATCATAATTAATATATTAACAGGTATCATGACACTGACGATCAAAAAGAAGCGCTCAGTCAGGGCGCTGCGAATGTCTTTTTTCATGCATGCCCAGATCACACGCAGATTTCCAGTAATTGCGGACATAGCTGTCTCCTCCTAATCGCGCAAAGCTTTGCCGGTCAGACGCAGAAAAATCTCGTCAAGATTTGGCTCACGCACGGCAATATTGCGCAGCTCGCCCTCACGAGAGATGATATTGATGACCTGGGGTACGACATTGCTCATGCCCTGGGTCGTAATCGTTAGATGAGCACCATCTTGCACGACATCCTTTACGCCTTCCAGTGCCCGAATTTCTGCCACAGCCACCAATGGTTTTGCGCTCTCCAACTCGATCACGCTGCCACCATAGATCTGCTTGAGATTGGCTGGAGTATCGACTGCGATCAATTTTCCATGGTCGATAATCGCCAGGCGATTACATAAGACCTGTGCCTCTTCGAGATAATTGGTGGTAATTAGGACAGTCTTGCCCTGATCGTGCAGACCGAGAATATAGTCCCAAATGGCTCGTCGTGCCTGCACATCCACGCCCAGGGTCGGCTCGTCCAGGTAGATCAGGCTGGGATTATGCAGTAGGGCACGTCCCAATGCCAGACGGCGTTTCATGCCGCCGGAGAAGGTACTCACGCGCGAGTTTTTGCGGTCAGTCAACTGCACAAGTTCCAGGATGCGCGTCATGCGTTCGGCTTTCTCTTTACGTGGAATGCCAAAGAGATCGGCGTGAAAGTCCAGGTTGGCCCACGCGCTCAGTTCTTCGTAGAGGGCTGTCTCTTGGGGCACTGATCCCAGTATTTGGCGCACTTTGCGTTTGTTGTGCTGGAGATCGTAGCCCATGACCTTGATTGTTCCGCTGCTCGGATCGCTCAGGCCGCTGATCATATTGATCGTGGTGGTCTTGCCAGAGCCGTTGGGACCCAGTAGTCCGAAAATCTCGCCCCGCTCAATGGTCAAGCTAAGGTGGTCGATAGCCTGAAACTTTTTGAAGTTCTTGGATACGTCAATAATCTCAATCGCAGGCACCGTCGTTTTCTCTGCTGTGCCAGAAATTATTGTGGTTTCCAGTTTAAGCTGGTTCATATTGATTCCTTTCTTTGTCCTGAAAACTAAGCGTTGCATTGATCTTCAGCACGCGATTTTTGATCTGCATAATCTACGCGCATGAAATCGGGCAACAGACCAAAACGATCACCCATGCCTGGCCCAATTGCTGAGAGATTGGCTATTGTCTGCTGCAGCAAAAGAAGCATCTCTTGCTGTTTCTCACCAGAAATCCCCTGCAGAGCGGCCTGGGAAAAAGCCACAACTGCAGCAGGCAAAAAACGCATCAGATCGTGCCCCTCTTCTATCAGAGAGACTCTAACAACCCGCCGATCCTCGCAATCATGTACGCGCTCAACAAGCTTCACCTGCTCCAGCCGCTTTACGATACCTGTCATGGTGGGAGGATCAAGACCCCGCTTCTGGCTTAAAGCACCGATAGTCATACCATCCTCTTCCAACAAAGCTGAGAGTACGCCCCATTGTGGAGGAGTGACGCTATAGAGTTTGTGATGCTCCTGGCAACAGGCATGCAAGGCTTCACCAAAGGCATAAGCCCATCTACGCTGCGTATAAAACAACCAGTAACCGAAAAAATCCTCAGAGTGCATTTCTATTCTCCACCTCTCATACTAGATTCATCAATTCGCTTAGCGCACTAATATTTAGCACGCTAATAATATATCAAATAAAGAGCGATTTTGTCAAGATAATCGACTTCAACCAGCAGAGCTTCTCAAAAGTCGAGAGATGAAAAGGAAAAGCCAACCCAATATTACTAGACGAATTGCTATGTGAGCAATCAGGTGGTACTATAACTATATACATCTATATTAAGCACTGTTGTCTCTACACTAAAGGTAACATACTATGGCTCTTGCCGCAATGATTGTTCTTTGCATTCCGCTATTCCTACTACTTCTACTCATTATAGCAAGCTTCTACCTTTTTAATGTTGTTATTGTGCGCCGTCCAAAAGGATTTCACACCAGCAGCCCAGACTTGCCGATGGATCACTATAGTGAGCTGACAGCGCTTCATGCTGCTTGGTTCGAGAAACAGCCTTTTGAAGATCTTGAGATGCTGTCACACGATGGGCTGCTGTTACACGGCTACTATCTCGCCGCAGCGGTTCCAACGCCGAAAACAGTGATTTTAGCGCATGGGTATACAGGTAGTGCAGAGAAGGATATGCTCGGATTCGCGAAAATGTATCACGAGGTCTTTGACTACAACGTGCTGATGCCCGATGATCGAGCACATGGTGAGAGCGAAGGCTCCTATATCGGTTTTGGCTGGCTTGACCGCTTCGATTATGTGAAATGGATTCACTTCATGCTGAACAGGATCGGCCCACATGCGCACATTGTGCTACATGGCATGTCCATGGGCGGCGCGACAGTACTCATGACCAGCGGCGAAAAGCTGCCAGAGCAGGTCAAGTGTGTGATCTCCGACAGCGCCTATACCTCTGTGAAAGATATCTTGTTCTATCAGGCCAAACGCCTGTATAAATTGCCAACGTTCGTTCTCATTCCTCTCATCCATTTGGTCGGTTTTGTTTGCAAACTGCACGCTGGCTACACCTTTGGGGAAGCGTCCACGCTAGCTCAAGTGAAGAAAACGTGCAAACCTATCCTGTTTATCCACGGTGGTGAGGATATGTTTGTGCCCACAAGGATGCTCGATTTTTTGTACGAAGCGAGCAATGGACCTAAAGAAAAGTATATTATACCCAACGCAGGTCATGCCCTGGCCTATCCCACAGATGTCGCAGGCTACAGACAGAGAGTGAGCGCGTTCTTAGAAAAATTTGCCCGCTAATATAAGAAGCCCTGTTTCAACCCAGCGAAAAAGGAGTGGCCATCAAGGTCACTCCTCGAACATACCCTATCTAGAATATGTGAGCCGCCGCATTCTCCCCTTCAGCCTCTACACCCATCTCCTCCGGCTTCTTCTCATGCACAAATTTTGCCAGAGGGATGTCCTTCAGGAACAATGCTGAGATGAAAGCGCCACCACAGAGGATTAGTACGACCAGGAAGCCATGCTGGATGGCCAGGACCATCGAGCCTTTGAGCGCGTCAAAGACCTGATTGAGCATTTGCAACACCTGCTGCGAGGTTGCAACCATAACCTGGTGGGCAATTGCGTCGTGTTGTGGACCCGCCGGAATGTTGGCCGTGGCCTTCGCTGCTGCAGCCTGACCAGCAATCTGCTGTGCGGTGTGGATCACAGTGTTTTTGTAATCCTGGTTGATCAGGATCTGCGTATTGGTCGCGGCTTGCCAGCCTGCGGGCGTCAGTTGCTTGACCGTGCTAGTTGGCACGCGGTTGAGCAGTTCACTGGAGAGCGTGTTATTTACGAACGTCCCAACAATGGCCACACCCAAGGTTTGACCGAGCGCACGTACGTAAGTAATCACGCCTGTACCAATGCCCATCTTGTTGCGCGGCACGGCGTTCTGCGCGGCTAGAGTCTGTATAGAGAAGAACATGCCCATGCCAAGTCCGGCAATGACCATAAAGATGCTCGCTGCCAACACGGTCGTCGAAGCATCCATTCTGCTCATCAGGAAAACACCGATGCTGAGCAGCACAACTCCGAAAACGGTCAGGGCGTGGTAGCGTCCGATTTTGGCGACCACGAAGCCCGAAAAGGCCGCCCCAATGGTCAAACTGAGGGTCATGGGCGTGATTACCACACCCGAATTGGTCGCGCTCTCGCCAAGTACACCTTGCAGATAGAGCGGAAGGTAAATCACCAGCGGCAACAAAATCATGCCCAGGAAGAGCGCAACCCCGGTATCAGCCGCAAAAACCTGACTGCGGAAGAGGTCCAGTGGCAGCAACGGCTCGCTTGCAAAACGCTCGACGACGATAAAGAGAACATAGAGGACGCCAGCGGCTACCAATGTGCCTACGATCTGCGGCGAACTCCAGGCGTAGGTCGAGTTACTGCCCCAACTCAAACCGAGCAGCAAGCAGATTGTGGCTGCTGAGGCTAGCAGTGCTCCCAGAAAGTCCACGCGTTTGAGGGCAGCCCAGCCGCGATATTGGTTACTGCGTGCCGAGAGATTGTAGGGCAGGTAGATCAACAGGGCTGCCAGGGCGATAACACCCACCGGCAGGTTGATATAGAAGACCCAGCGCCAGCGTGTCGCATTGGTCACCAGATTGCCCAGTAGCGGGCCGTGATCGGTCAGCCAACCACCGAGGGTCGGACCAACGACGCTGGAGAAGCCATAGACGCCTGCAAAGATGCCTTGCCACTTTGCACGCTCTGCTGGCGAGAAAATGTCGCCCACTACGGTGAAGACTAGGGCGATGCCCATGCCTGCGCCAGCGCCCTGAATGGCGCGGAAGATAATCAGCTGATTCATGGTTTGCGCTGCGCCTGAGAGCACCGAGCCGGCCAGGAAGACCACCACACCGATGACTAGGAACCATTTGCGCCCGAACTGATCCGAGAGCTTGCTAATGACGGGGATCATCGTCGTTGAGGCCAGCAGGTAGGCCGTGACCACCCAGGTATAGCGATCAAAGCCCTGCAATTCTCCCACGATACGCGGCAGGGCTGTCCCCACAATCGTCTGGTCCAGCGCCTCTAGCAGTAACGTGAGCATGAGTGCTCCTAACACGCTGACTAGGGCAAATCCTTGGAGGCTACGCCCACTCGCGGGAGTTGCACCCTTCTCTGACGGCATCCCGCCGGGTGTATTCTGAGACATGAAAATCTCTCCTTGATACTATTGCACCGTCTAATTACGATTACGATTGTGGTTTTGATTCTGATTGTGGTTGCGCTTCTTATGTGGCACAGAGACGCCGGTTTGCTCTTCCTGCGCGTCGTTTCCCTGCTGGCGAACCAGCTCCTCCTGCCGCAAACGCAGTGCCCACGCAACTTCCCGCTGCCACTGATCCTCTACATGCTTCATAACACCAAGCGTGGCCGTTAACGAAGTGCTCTCGCGCTCATAGCCTCTATACTGCTTTGTGGCTAGATCTTCTGCCTCGGCAGTCAGGTGCAAGACATGTGCCTGGCAGTAATTGATATAATGGTCGATCAGGTAGAGCCGCTCAAAAGGTTGTAAGAGGTAGAGCACTGGCACTTTATGCATAAAGATGCGTTGATACTCGCCTGGATTCGAGGTTGTATCCAACATCAAAGCGTGAAAACGTGTGCGCCCAGCTTCGGTAATTTGGTACCCGCGCGAATTACGCTCCCCCCGTTGCTCTGGATCAGCCTCTTCGCTCGCCTCAATCAGCCCACTCTCCTCTAACTTTGCCAGCAGTGGATAGAGCCGTCCATTGCTGATCTTCGCATAAGGTCCGATCATATCGTTCACGATATGTGCGATCAAGTATCCGTGCGCTGGAAAACGCACGAGCAGCGAGAGAATGAACAATTCATACATGGCTCTACCTCTGGGTTGGTCTGTTGCAAAACCTGTCTTCGTAACATGTCATAATGACCGGTCACTGTGACCTATTATACGCAACTAAAAATAAAAAGTCAAGGTTTTTTGCTTTCGATCTCTGGAACCACCAGGACGTGCGCACACAGGCTGAGAACATCCTTGAGCGCATCGAGGATGGCAGTATGCCCTGCGATGCCGAGTGGCCGCGCCGAGTGGCCGCCGGAGCAGACTGACCTGTTGCGCCACTGGATTGCTGTTGGTATGCCTGCGTAATGAGACTCCCAGAACAGAAAGCAGTTCTCTGTGGTCCTGTCGTGCCAGTGGGAAGGTACGGTACATGAGCTGCTCTTTTGACACCAGAGGCGGTTCTTACTAACGTTTCTTGGCCCAGTTTGCAGCTATGAGTATAGTACACACGGGCATGTTCCAGTCGAAATTGGCAGAGATTAGTGCAAACGTAAATACACAAAATGCTTGTTTTGCGTCTCTGTTACTTTCATAAATATAGATGCAATGCCCATTGCTTGATAAGCAAACTGTTCAAGAGAGCAAAGAAAGGGAAACTCGATGGTGAAATTGATGAAAGTCTTGACAATTGCTTTAGGTCTGATCCTGAGTTTGGGCCTGTTTACCTCAGGTGCCTTTGCTCAAAGTGTGACGCAGAGTAATCAAAGCGTGCCAATTTCTACTGCCGTGGGAACACATGCGAACATCCAACAGATGAACTCTCGTCGGGGGCCTGGCCGTCGTGTGGGGTTCAATCGCGTGAATGTGAATCGTGTGGGGTTCAA
>JBDTBU010000121.1:0-7301 GCA_039923935.1 Ktedonobacteraceae bacterium
GTCATCTCTACTGTAGGTTTTGGTCTTGTGGTCACAAATACCGCTATCGGCTCGCAGTGGTCAACCTGGTGGTGGGTCTGCATTGGCGGTTTTATCGCCTTCATCCCCACAATCTTCCTGGCTACTGGTTACTGGAGTCCCGCCCGTGCGCGTGCCGCCGTCGCAACGAAGCTGCGTGAAGAGGGTCTTGAATTGGAAGCTGCTGTAGGTTAGCATGAGCTTATGTAAAGCTAGCTCCTCCTAACTCTCCTGTGGGTTGCTTTTGCACTGCTTAAAGCGATGCAAAAGCAATCCACACAAATTTGGCGAGAATTTCATGATTTTTCTTGCATATGGACTGAATCCTCTACTCCATCTTCTCATGATGCATTTCTTGCGGTGGTTTGCCCATCATCCGCAACATGGGCAAACCACCTGTACGAATAAAGCGCGTTACCAGAACCACCGCCAACACGAGAAACAGGATATTGAGAATAGTGCTGTAATTCCACGAAATCCCTTCTGTGAGAACTACTACATTACGGTTGTGTGGAATAATCCCAAGCATCCCAAAGAGCAATTCAACTACATAGCCAGCGGCGGCCATCGTGAGATAGAAGGTCAGCAAAATAAACCACATGACTTTCCAGCTATAGTATTTGCGGTAAATATCCAAGATAGGCAAGATAATCAGATCGGCGAAGATAAAGCTCACCACGCCGCCAAAGCTAATTCCACCTCTCCACAACACTGCGGCCAACGGCACATTTCCCACTGAGCACACAAAACTCACCATGGCCACCAGTGGACCAACCAGCGGCCCCTCAATTTTCGCAAGTGTGGGATTGTTAGTCAGAAAAACCATACGCCAGAACGAGTCAGGCACCCAGGCCGCCAGAGCGCCAGCAATCAGCAATCCCAGCACAATATCAACCCACACAGAGGCCCAATCCATCACAAAATAGTTGCTCACAGCCGTCAATCCTCTGCCACTGAACAATTTGGAGAAGAAAGAGCCACCTGTAACGCTCATATCCATAGCCGCGTGACCCTCCATTCTTCCCATTTGTCCCTGTTCCGCCTGCATTTTGGCCGCCTGCACAAGGCGCGGCGTGAGAGTTAGGCGAAATAGCAACGCAATGAAAACCACCATCAATATGCCACCCACAAACTCTGCCGCAGTAAACTGCCAACCCATAAGGACAATCAGAATGATCCCCAGTTCAACCACCAAATTTGTCGAGGCCAGTTCGAAGACCATCGACGCGGTGAAGCTGGCCCCCTTCTGGAAAAGTGAACGAGCCAGCGCTACAGCCGCGTACGAACAGGAACTTGAGGCAATCCCAAAAAGTGTAGCCAGTGCCAACGGTTTCGGTCCATTCCCTCCAAGTGTTTTTGCCATGGCCTGGCGTGAGACCACCGCCTGAATAATGCCTGAGAGGGTGAAGCCCAGGATTAACGGCCAAAGGATCTCCCACAACATACTGAAGGACAGGAAGAGAGCTTGCCCAATGTTCTGTAAAATAAACACGCTTTTTACCTTTTTTCTAATTATACACTATTACCTACTTTACGCCCAAACACACAAATCACCCTCCAGCGCTCATGAAATCCATCAGCCTGCTTGAGGGGAGCCATCCGTGCTATGACCTTAGCTTTGAAATTGGCGAGCATCTCTGGGGGCATGTTCCCCAGGGGATAGCGCTCGCCATGCATCCACTTGGCAGCCCACCATTCCTGTTTTTGCTGGTTAAGATGAGTATCCATAGTATACATCCCTTTTTTCGGTTGTTCCTAAAAAACCACGAATGATTGAGGTTTCCTTTTAACTACGAACGAGAGAGACGGAAGGTTAAAACTTGATCTTAACAAAGGATTGCCGCTTCAGATCGGGCTAAAAAGAATAGGAAAGAAAGTTCTATTGCAGAAAGAAGGACACGATGCAAACTGTCATGCCCGTTTGCCGCGCAGACGATACGCAGCATGTGACCCTTACCGCTCATACCCAAGCCGTTGAACGTGCAATCCAAACGATGCATACTCATCTTCATGAATTGCTGACCCTCGAAGATCTAGCCTCAGTGGCCTATCTGAGTCCCTATTATTTCAATCGCGTCTTTCGTCAACTGATTGGCATTCCCCCTGGCGAATTTCTTGCCGCTCTGCGCTTCCAGATGGCCCGACGTTTGCTTTTGACGACGCTGCTTAGTGTAACCGATATTTGCTTTGAGGTTGGCTATACCAGTACTGGCTCTTTTACAAGTCGTTTCACGCAACTGGTTGGCCTGTCTCCACGCATGTTGCGCCAACGTGCCCATGCATTCGAACCACTTCCCACGGCAGAGTATCCTGATATTGGTCTCACAAGGTCCGCGTGCATACAAATGAAACACACTCTTGTGGGCCAGATCAGTGCTCCCGCGACCTTTCAGGGTACGATCTATGTGGGCCTGTTCACCAGTCCCATTCCCCAGGGAGCACCTGTACGTTGTACCAGACTTAGCTCGCCTGGTTGGTATCTGCTGAATGGCGTTCCTGATGGCGTCTACTACCTCCGGGCTGCTGCTTTTCCTGCCACCTCAGACCTCCTAGCGTCTCTGCTACCTGGCGAGAAGATGCTGCTTGGCAACAACGCCGGTCCGCTGGTCCTACATCATGGGCATATGTCTGGCGATCCCGATCTCGTCCTGCACTCACCACGTCTGACCGATCCACCGCTTGTGATGGGCTTGCCCTTGCTTTGAATGATGGAGAACCAGTTTCGTTTCTCTGGATACTGGCATAGAAAGAACCGACAGCACCAGATAATGACTAGCGGGCAACACCTTCCGCAACACTCGCGAGAATCTCATTAACGAGTTCAACAGGCCGTTGCAGCGGGATATCGTGTATAGTATCGAGCATGTGCACAATACGTGCTGTGGGTTGGAGGGCGCGGATCTGCTCCAGGCCAAGCTTGCGTAGCTCGGCACGTAACCTGCCCACTTCGTTAAACGGCTCACGTTCGGCAACGATAATATGCACGGGACACTGGACACGCGTGTAGAGTTCCAGTGTGGACTGATGCCACATGGCCTCGATAATTTGCAGGTGGTTCTCGAAGGCCAGGCGGGGCGCAATTGTACCGTCGGGGTACTGCTCGACAAGGTGCAAAACGCTGGCCTCGATGTCGGGCGTCCAAGCTTGGGCCAGAGGACTGGCGCTGTAAAACGCGAGGAATGTTTCACGCGTGACGCCAGCATAACGCGGCGGAGCCAGTTCACGCAAAGCGTGTTCCAGCGACCAGCCGGGACGCTGCGAGAACTGCTGTAAGGCTCCATCAACCAGCACCAAGCCACTCAGTTCAGCTTGGGGCGCAGCGGCATATTCCAACGCCGCCATTGCGCCCCAGGAGTGGCCCACGATAAGCGGACGATACAAGCCTAATGCCTGAACCACCGCCAGATCGTCAGCTAGAATCGTCGCGAAATCGTAACCAGAGTCAGGTTTGGCACTCTCTCCATGACCGCGTTGGTCGAGGGCGATAACCTCATGCCCGTACTCTGCCAAGCGTGGGGCCACAAGGTTCCAAATATACGAGGATGAGGCCAGACCATGCAAAAACAGGATGGGCGGAAGATCAGGCTTAGGCGTGGGGGTGTTCCAGCGACGATAGTGCAACTGTAAACCGTTCACAAGGACAAAACCATCAATAGATGAAGATGAGGTAGAAAACATCTGGAAATATCGCTCCTTAAAATAGTGCTTGTGATTAGAAGATAGTATAGCATGTGGGAGCGATAAAACCGCCAAAGACACACCAACGCCCATGTGCCATATGCGTTGGCATGCCTCTCGCGAGTTTGCTCTATAGCACAAGACCTACTCGTGCAGTAGGTCCTCGTCGGGTTCTAGTGTATCGTCCTCGCGATCCTCATCCTCCTCATATTTCTCCATATATCCTGTGTCGGCATACTTGTCCTTTTGAATCTGAATAGTTGAGTGGAGAACAGGAAAAGGCTTGAGACCTTCTGTCCCTGCCGGACCCTCCATCTGCGGTTCGTAAGCTGGCGCTCCCTCGCGCACCAACACCTCATTCTCCCATGCCATTGATTCAAAGCCCAGGCGGCGCAGGTCCATAACCATGCCCGGCCAGAGGTCTTCGGCATCAATCGCCCACCAATCACGTCCCATCACATTTACTGGTCGAACTCGCAAAGGTCGGTTAAGATCGCCCAGATTAGCCACTAACGCGTCGCGTTTTCGTTCGGCTTTTTTCATTGGCATAAGAAACCGTCCCTTCTCAATTGAGCAGCTACCCTTTAAAAAGGAGCCTTCAAATTAATTGCCCTACTGAACTCTTCTTTGCTGGCCACCTCTACAAGAAATTTCCTCCCATCACTACATTGTACCTACTACTAATCTACCCCTGCATAGAAGTTAATGCTACATATAACATACCACATTATCTCCTCGGTTTGCCAGTTCAATAAGATAGCAAGAGCCAACGATGCGCACAAGCTCCGCATCCTATTCACGCGCCAATGTGCGCAAACGAAGACAAGGCGCTTCGCTGGCTTCTCTCTGGGCAATAGGACATTGAACAAGGGTCAAACTCTGCATGATAGAAGTACCAGCACTTGCACAAACATTGCATTGACAGCTCAGCCAAAAACAGGCATACTGGCAGTACAGCAAGCAAACGTGGAGATTCACGAGCCTAGGGAGTGGCATTATGAGCCAGGAGCACAGCTATTTGAAGGGTATTTCGCAATCGACATTGAGACAATGGCGCAGCACGCCAACGTATATTTTCCTGATCTGGCGCTGGGGCACCTGGGTTTTTGCCTTGATCTGGCTGCTGACATTGTCCAGACCGCTCCCCTATCCTAATATTGAGTCAACATTGACACTTTGCCTGGCCATTGCCTTTCTCTATACGCTGGTCGTCACATTGTATGCGCCTGTCTCGCGTTTCTTGATTTCCCGCTGGCGTGGAAAATCTAGTGCACGCACGTCGGAGAGTCTGGGCAGAGGACGGAGTCGCTCCCAACACGATAATCCTCAGTTGCCTGGCGCAAAAGAAGAAGCTCGCATTCTGCGCCCATTGCTAGATACGCGGAACAGGTATGGAAATGTCGCTATCTACGGCCTGGATGTCATCATCTGTGGTCTGATTACCTATTTCAGTGCCGTCAACGAAAGTGCCCCATTTGGTGCAAGCTCGCCATTCTACCGGTATGGTCTCTCCGCAGTGCTGGTTGCGGGTTTTACCTATAGCTATACTGGTGGACTGCTGGCTGCGCTTGGCTATAGCTTGTTTGCTATCTTCGGAGCCTTTATCCAGCCTCCAGGCCAGCTTGCGCCCTATGTCATTACTCACCGCCCGCTTGACCTTGCAGGTGCGCTTATCGATGCGCCGCTCGTTGCCCTGATGGCCGCATATCTGGCGAGTCAGTTGAACAAGGCCATCCTCAGCAAACGTGAGCAGCAGGAGAACGCCCGCCGTGAGCGTGCCCTACGTGGCATAAGCGAGATGCTCGTTATGGGAATCGGCGATCAGGTGCAGTTGTTGCGCCAGAGCGTGAAAGCACTGCGCCAGGGCGGCCACTTCGAGAAGCTGGTCATCGCGCTGATTCGCCACGATAAAGGCGAAGAGCCGCGTCCCGACTTCGATACGTATGTCGAGGCCGACGTGACCGACGAAGAGCACCCCGATGTGAGCGAAGAACTGGTCAACCTAGTGGCCAAAACTGGGCACCAACATAGGTCTTTTGATCCCCTTTCTGAGACTCTTGATGGCTCCAAATATGGTGTGGCGCGTCTCTACCTGCCCTTCTTCAAAGAGAAACAGGTATACCTAGTCATCGGTGCGGAAAGCACACGCTATACGGCTTTTGACAAGCGGCAGGAGGAGTTTCTGGCGCTGATCGGGCCACAACTGATCGTGGCACTGGAGAATATTCGCCTGACAGAAAAAACGGCTGAACTGGCGACAGTCGCCGAACGCGGGCGCATTGCACGCGAGATCCACGACGGTATCGCGCAATTGCTCTACATGCTCAGCCTGAGCAGCGAGAGCTGTCTGGCACTGCTCGAACGTGCAGGTAAGGATTCAGCAGGGGAGGGACGCTCGCTAACCCTCGTGCGCCAGTACTTGGAGAAGCAGGTGACGATCTCGAAGCAGGCGCTCTGGGAGACGCGGCACTATATGTTCACGCTCCAACCCCTGATCAGCGGTGATACGACTCTGACGCAGATGTTGAGCAGCCAACTCCACGAATTCGAGGCCATCAGCGGTCTCCCAACACGCCTGGAGGTTGAGGGCAACGAGGAGGCACGCAACGGCAATCAACGACGCAATCAGCGCAGAATGCAGGTGGGTATGGCTCTTTTCCGCATCACACAGGAAGCGCTAACCAACGCCTACAAGCACGCGGAGGCTAGCCAGTTGGATGTCCGCCTGTGCCATCGGTCTGAGCGTACTACCGTGGAGATCCGCGACAATGGCAAAGGTATAGCGCTGTCAGGCTACACGCCGGGTTCAGAGAAAATCTATTCCGGGCGCGGTCTACAAGGCATGCGTGCCCGTGCTGCTGAGCTGAATGGTACTGTCGAGGTCGAGTCGAATATCACTGGCGGCACCTGTGTCGTAGCGAGTATTCCGCTTTAGAGGATATATCACCGTTTGACGATGTAGCAGGTCAGAAACACGAAGGAACACAAGCCATGACAAAAACGCGCATTATGATTGTCGATGACCACGAAGTTGTACGTATGGGTATGCGCCTGCTCTTCGAGACTGAGGACGACTTCACCGTAGTGGGTGAGGCTAGCAACGGAGCCGAAGCTCTGGTCAAAGTCCCAGTGCTGGACCCACAACTTATCCTGATGGATGTGCGTATGGAGAAGATGGGCGGCATCGAGGCGTGCCGCGAGATCAAGAGCCAGCATCCGCACATACACATCCTGATGCTCACCTCCTACACCAACGACGACGCCATCATGGCCTCAGTGCTGGCTGGGGCTAGCGGCTACCTGCTCAAGCACCTCAGCCGGGCCGAATTGTTGCGCTCCGTACGCCTAGTCGCGTCAGGACAGACACTGATCGATCCCACCATCTCGCACCAAGCTGTGCAACGGCTCACGCAGTCGCCCGGCAGCGAACTGACCGAACGTGAACGCGAAGTACTAACCCTAGTAGCGCGTGGCTATACAAACAAACAGATAGCCGGGACGCTTTTCGTCAGCGAGAAAACCGCACGTAACCACGTCAGTCACATTCTAGAGAAACTCGGCCTGGCCAGACGTAGCGAGGCGGCGGCGTTCGCGGTTGAGCATAG
>JBDTBU010000122.1:0-5633 GCA_039923935.1 Ktedonobacteraceae bacterium
TGCAGCAGGGCAGTTCCACCCTGGTGAGCTATAGCTACGACGCCAACAGTAATCGGACCAGCATGGCCACGAGCGCCGGGAGCACAACGTATACCTACGATAGCTCGGATACCATGCTGACCAGCAAGCAAGACCCGAATGGCAAAGTCACGAATTATACGTACGATGCCAACGGGAATCTACTCAAGGAGGTCTACGATCCCAGCGGAACCAACCAGATCACCAGTTATGTCTACGACAAGCAGAACCGCCTGACCGAAGTGGACCAGCCCACTGGCAACAAGGTCCAGTTCACCTATGACGCCGATGGCAACCGCATCTCCAAGACGGTGACTGCTACCAGTACAACCATCAAGGATGTCTACGCGCTGGGCCATCTCTCGGAGCAGACCGACAGCGCAGGCAATCCCCTCGCCACGTTCACCTACGAGAACAGTGGCAGGCCCGCCAGCGTCGTGCTGGGCAACCCATCCACCGGCAACCGCTACTACTATGTCTACAACGGCCACGGGGATGTGGTAGCCTTAACCGATAGCAGTGGCACTGTCGTCGCCAGCTATAGCTACGATGCCTTCGGCGCACTGCTCAGCAGTAGCGAGAACTTCGGCGGCTGGAGCAATCCCTACCGCTACGATGGGGCAGATCTCGTGCGCTACGATAGTGAGACGGGGCTGTACTGGATGAGCGTGCGGGCGTATGATCCGACGTTGGGGCGCTTTATCTCGCATGATCCGTTGGGGAGATTGGCGGCTGAGGGCATTGATTTTGCACCGTATGTGTATACGGGGAACAATCCGCTGATTCGGGTGGACCCAACGGGGCAGAGGTTTACGTGTCCTACCAATGATTGTGGTGGGTCTGGCCCAGTTGACCCTGGCTCGAATGACTGTAAGGCGGACCCCACACTTGATGGGTGTACTCCTCCTGTTACTCCTGCTCCGACACCGACACCAAGTCCGAGACCGAGACCGAGACCGAGACCGAGTCCAACACCAACACCAACACCAACACCAACACCAAGTTCGGCCTCAAGCTGTGACGCGATTTGTCAGGCACAAGCAGATGCTGGTCATGGCAGCGCTGCGTTTTGGCATTTTGCTCAGAGACTAGGGATTATCGCAGTAATGGCGGTAGGAATAGGATTAGTGCTGGAAATGGCGGCTGCTGCATTGGAAGCCCAAGCGGCTGCCGCAACGGCTACAATCATTGGTATCCCGGTTGCTGCCATTCTCACTGCTGCCGCAGCGCTTCTCTCAGGCGTAGCAGTGGCTCTTCAGGCTTTTGCAGGCGCAACAGCTCTTGATGCGATACTGGCAGGTGACGTGGCAACCAGTTTTTCGGACAAACAATCGGATGCTTCTGACTCAAGTAACTGGAGTCGAGCAGCTATGAGCAGCTTCGCCTCTGGGGTAAGTCAGACAATTACAAATTGGGGGATTGCTATAGGAACTTTTGTTACCCTCATGTCGGTAACCAGGGTTATACTGTCAGGCCCAGTTGGAGGAGTATTGCAGAAAATGGGCCAGGGAGTTCAAACACGGTTTCTCACGGGATGGGTAAGTGCTGGCTCCGATCTGACCGAGTCTGTCCTTTTTCAAAACACTGCTGATAACTGGATAGGGAAGATGAATAATGACCTAGGGTCTGCGTAATGAGATCGCAGGATCTAAAGATCTGCTAGGACATTTCTTTCCTTTTCCATTTAATAAGCTGTGGCTACTCAGTATGCTAGTTTCATAATGCTAGGTGCATTTGCATAACTTCTGCGGGATTATCACTTCCTAGTGAGAAACGTGTATCCCGCAGAAGTTGCTTGAGTGGATTCAGTTTTGTAATCAACCAGCGATGGGTCAACAGCAGATCTAAAGGTTTCTTCAGGCTGTGGATACGTTCCCTCCAGTTCGTTTCGTTAGTCGGAGAACATTCTCGCTTTTCTTTGCTTCAGTTTCGAGGAACCAAGTGAGAAACATGTGCTCCTGAATGTAAATTTGATCATCCGGTGAGGCAATTTACACCCTGACCGGCAAGCATACAACAAAGAAAAATGGTGGTGTTATGATTACAACCGTTTCTGATTTGCATGTATTTCCTCTATTTGCACTTCTCGGAGTTCTCTTAGGAATACTTGGTTTCCTCTATATCACCTACGACCTCTTTGGTCGTCAATCAGAAATATTGCACAAGTTGAGCTTTGCACTCTCTTATAGCTTTATCTTTGTCTTTATTATTTTTATATCTTCTTTATTCTTCATTGCACCCAAATATCGTATTATTGGGTATCTGTCCCCAGCAATCTGGGGACTTATAGCGCTTTATGGCAGTGCTGTGTGCATCCTACAGTTTATTACTCTTCCCCCGATTCCTCAGATTCGTCCTTCGGGTGTTGACTGGCTTAGATTAATCCTCTGGGGCCCCTTGATTGGTTTTGGGTTAGTGAGGTTAGGAGTCCATATTATCTACCCAGATTCTAGCTTTCTCAAGTTAGCCATGTTTGCTCTTCCAGGAACTCTTATCATCGGATTGCTCAGTAGCTTTTCCTCAGCAATTCAGTGGCGGATATCCCGCCTCCCTGAAAAACATGTAGCAGCTATCGGGGCATTGCTCATTCTCTGCGCTTTTGCATTGATATTCGTGCCACCCTTGTTTGGTTTTCTGGGTATGTAGCGTTGGTAGAACGGAAAAGACACCCTAATTATAATAGTATGAGTAGAAAGGTATAAGAGGTATGTGCTAACCGATAGCAGCGGTAATGTCGTCGCCAGCTATAGCTACGATGCCTTCGGGGCACTGCTCAGCAGTAGCGAGAACTTCGGCGGCTGGAGCAATCCCTACCGCTACGATGGCGCGGACCTGGTGCGCTACGATGGCGAGACGGGGCTGTACTGGATGAGCGTGCGGGCGTATTTTGCGCCGTATAGATGAGTTTTTTGTGAATTAGGAAACATCCTCAACAGAGTCAAAAATTGACACCCACCCACCCAGTCCACGATGCTATATTGACTACATTAGATATTGCGCTATAATGGCACCATATGAAGCATCGTAGGACTTACTCGTAAAACATCTGTACCCCTCGATGAGACTTGAGAGACATATCTGAGGAGACGGCTCGCGATGGAAGGCAAAACCATTACCTATCGCCAACAGAAGAGCTTCTGTAACAAACCCGGCTGTCGCACCTGTCGCGAGGGCAACGGGCACGGTCCTTACTGGTATGCGTATCAGGTGGTCAATGGGCGCACGATACGCACGTATATCGGGAAAATGCTCCCAGCCGAGGCACAACCTGAGCAGATCGATACTTCTCCAGCCACTCGCTTACGCACGACTACTCAGGCTACCCCCTCGCCTGAAATACAGTCGCTTCACCAAACCATTCAGCCGAACGATGCACTATCCGTTATGCCTCTGCCGCCGCAAGAACCGGCAGAAACATCTACCATCAGATCAGCAACTGGCATACCACATGAGCAAGCAGAGATAGAGCGTACTAAGACGCAACGAACTGCTTTCGATGAGGGGGGAGACGCGCCGCATGTGCAACGAACACACGCAGCAGAGGAGGCCGAACCCATGATTTCGGAGATCCCTATTGGACGCATGAACCAGAGTCCACTGGTTGGACGCGATTTGGAACTGACAACCCTGCACCAACTGCTAGCGCAAGTCGAGCCTACCGTGCTTCAAGGCGTAACAACTGCTAAACAAGCAGCAGGGCCGAGACCTCACGCACGTTGCTTAGTCTTGATGGGCGAGGCTGGCATTGGCAAGACGCGTTTGGCTGAGGAGAGCGCACGCGAGGCACAGCGACGCGGTTGGACGGTCATCTGGGGGCGCGCCTACCCGCAGGAACAGGGAATTCCCTATTTTCTCTGGACGGCTCTTTTGCGCAGTGTCTTGGGCAATACGCCTGATCTCATCCAATCCAGCACGGCATTCACTTCTAGCGCCGCTTATCAGCCCTTGCGCGTCCTTCTACCAGAGATGCAGGGGAAACTAGTCGGCGCGGGTATGAAATCCGCTCAGGAGTTTCTGACCTATGAAGCGCTTCTACCCGAACAGGAAGAGCTACGTCTGCGTGATGCAATTTATACGTTTTTGACCACACTCAGCCTGACCTCACCCTTGCTGCTCATCCTGGATGATATTCAGTGGTCCGACGAGAGCAGTGCTCAAATGCTGGGCCATCTTGCACGGCGCATGACTGAGCACCCTATCGTGCTCCTCACGACGTGCCGTGAGACCGAATTGAAGACGAATCGTGCTTTACATAACTTGATCTCTCATATGCAACGTGAGCAAGTGGTAGAATTCCTGCACGTCCATCCGTTGAACGATGAACAGATTGGAACGTTGGTCTCCTACCTGCCCGCCTCTACCATTAGCCAGGTGCAGAGCCAGGCTGCGGGCAATCCGTTTTTTGCGGAAGAGCTGGGCTACTACTCCCTGCGCACAAACACCACGCTCACATTACCCGTGCAACTGGACGCGCCAGCCGAGGATCAGGCACTCCCTGGCAGCATTGCCGCAGCTCTCGACTATCGCCTGAACCGTCTCACGAAGGACTGCCAGGATTTGCTCGGCAAGGCAGCGGTGTTGGGCGGATCGTTTCACTTTGATCTCATATTACATATATTACAGACGGAAGCAGGCAGCGCGGCGGGCGACGAGGACACCGTTGTGGAATTGTTGGACGAGGCCCGCACCGCTGGCGTGTTGACTGAAGAAGGGAACGCGGCCCATATCACCTATCATTTCTGGCATCCCCTGCTGGCTAACCATCTCTATAATGGGCTGACCGCAATCCGGCGTGCCCGTCTGCATCGGCGTGTCGCTGACGTGCTGTCTCAAACCACTTCAACCCATGAGAGCGAGGTGGCGGCGACGATTACCCGGCACCTGCTGTATGGCGGTGCTGAACCATCTCGCATCGCGCATTATGCCGAAATAGCTGCTAATCATGCTTATACTATCTTTGCCTATTCTGAAGCCGAACGTTATTATCGCATTACACTTACACAGCTTGCACCTGCTCTGCTCGAATTACATCCAAATGTCTCGTTGGAAAAAATACCAGAAAGAACGCTGGAACAACGTTTGCACCTTGCTTTGCTCGTCGAGCGTATGGCAGATTGCGCACGCATTCTGGGCAATTTCCAGGATGCTCTCAATCTTTATACACACGTCCAGCAATTGCGCACCCAGCCCCCGCGCATCTTCGCTACATTAGCCGAAGAACATCTGGAAGCCCAGATCCAGGCTATGCTCTGGACCGAGATCGCCTGGATCTGGCGCTATACCGCTGATACCGCAACTGCACGCACCTGCAATGTGCGCGGAGAAGAGGTGCTGCACGCCGCAGGAATCACTGACGGTCCGGCCTGGGCGAGCTTGCGCCACCAGCGGGCCAGCCTTTACTGGCAGGAAGGCTATCACCAGGAGGCGCTCCAGGCCGCGCAACAAGCGTTGGAATTGTTCACTACCAGCCTGAACGCACCAGCCACGGAACAAATGAATATTCCCGCCAGCGAGCAAACGCGCATCAGGCGTACTTTGCTCGGCGACCCCACTAATCCGGGACGTGTGCACAACTTTCTGGGCGTTATTTCTATGGTTATGGGGCAGTTTAGCCA
>JBDTBU010000123.1:0-10959 GCA_039923935.1 Ktedonobacteraceae bacterium
GGCACATAGAAACGCGTAGTATACTCTTTGACCATCCGGCGCATACTGAAGGCCGGGGCGCATGTGCGAATGGCCTCACGCATCAGAGCCAGCCAGCGATGGGGCAGGCCATCCTTGCCGCGCTCGAAATAGGCTGGGACAATCTCGTTCTCTAGCAAGGCATAGAGTGCTAGACTGTCGGCCTCGTCCTGGGCGTTCTGATCGTGGTATTCGCGCTCTTCACCGATGGCCCAGCCGTTCTTGCCGTTGTAGCCCTCGTCCCACCAGCCATCCAAGATACTGCAATTGGGCAGCCCGTTGAGAGCCGCTTTTTGCCCGCTGGTTCCACTGGCCTCGTGTGGACGAATGGGGGTGTTCAGCCAAATATCCGCGCCTGCGACGAGATAGCGGGCCATGTCGATATCATAGTTCTCCAGGAAGACGACCTTCCCTCGGAAGGCGTCGCTGCGTGAGAAGCGGTACACCTGTTCGATCAGGGCTTTCCCTGGTTGATCGGCGGGATGTGCCTTACCCGCAAAAATGATCTGTACTGGATGTTGCGGATCATTGATCATTTTCTGGATACGCGCCAGATTGCGGAAAAGCAGTGTTGCCCGTTTATAGGTTGCAAAACGTCGCGCAAAGCCAATCAGCAGCGCGTTGGGATTGAGAATAGTGTCGAACTCGGCCATCTGCTCTGAGCCTTCGCCCAGGCGTAGATGGTGTTGGCTCAGCCGTTTGCGGGCATAGTCAATCAACGCTTGCTTACGCTGCATATGCACCTGCCATAACTCAGCGTCGGGGATCTCATCGATCTGCTCCCACATCTCCTGTTCATCGACGTGCTCGGCCCAATCCTCGCGCAAGTAGCGTTTGAATAGCGCGTCCATCTCTGGCGCGACCCACGAGGGGGAGTGAATGCCGTTGGTAACTGAATCAATCGGCACTTCGTCTGCGTCTACACCAGGCCAAAGAAATTGCCACATCTTGCGCGAGACATCCCCGTGTAGGGCACTGACGCCGTTATGTTGACCCGTTAGCCGTAGTGCCAGGATGGTCATGCTATAGGTTGGACCCCAGCCATGATCCTCGCGGGCCACGTTCATAAACTGCTCGCGTGTCAGCCCCAACTGGCCCCAGTACGAACTGAAATAGCGATCAATCAGATCGTACGAGAAGGTATCGTTGCCTGCTGGTACGGGTGTATGCGTCGTAAAGAGCGAATTGGCTGCCACAGCCTCGCGAGCTTCACAAAAGTTCAGTCCACTCGTCACCAGTTCTCGGCAGCGTTCCAAATTCAAGAAGGCCGCGTGTCCCTCGTTGAGATGCCAGGCTGCCGGATTGATGCCCAGTGCTCGCAATGCACGTACGCCGCCAATACCCAGCACAATCTCCTGTGAGATACGCATATCCCGATCCCCGCCATACAGACGTGCAGAAAGCTCGCGGTCTGCTGGCGCGTTCGGCGACACGTCCGTATCTATTAGGTAGAGGGGGATACGCCCATTTTGCAGCTTCCAGACCTTGGCATGGATCTTGCGCCCAGGCAAGTCCACACTAATGACCACCTCATTGCCATCGGGTCCACAAGCCGGAATTGCCGACGATTCGGAGAAATGCAACTTATCGTAGAACGCCTCTTGCACGCCCTCGCGGGTTATACACTGGCGGAAATAGCCCTGTGGATAGAGAAAGCCAACTCCCACAAAGGGCAGGCCCATATCGCTGGCCTCCTTGCAATGGTCGCCAGAGAGAATCCCCAGACCACCTGAATAGATCGGCAGAGACTCGTGCAGGCCAAACTCCGCCGAGAAATACGCGATTGGGCGATTCTCCAACTCAGGATACGTGCGCGAGAACCATGTCTCTTCCGCCTGGGGATGCATATAGCGGTCAAACGCAGCCAGCACAGCATCGTAGCGTTCCAGGTAATTGCGATCATTGGCTGCCTGCTCCAGCACACCCGGCGCAACCTCGCTCAAAAAACGCACAGGGCTGTGCCCCACCGCGTCCCACCGCGCGGGGTCCAGCTCACTGTACAATGTACGCGCCTCAGAATGCCAACTCCACCACAAATTATAAGCGAGTTCATAGAGCCGGCTCACACGCGCCGGCATAATCGGAAAGACCGTCATGCGGCCATAGACTTTCACGAATATGGTATCCTTTCTCATTATCTCTTTTTTAGTATATCTTTTTGTCTAAAGTCGGGTCAAACTGCACCGCAAGTGCATTGTTTTTGCGCGTGCATGAGAGTATACTGGGGGGCGCTTGCAAGAGAAAAAGGAGTCAAGGGCTTGGTGGGCGCTTAAAGGAGGTACAATAGAGCATGGCAACACGCAAAACGTCACAATCGAATAGAATTGGAGCGCGTAAAGGGGCACGACAAGGCCAGCCAGACGTAACCACGCGCCGGATATCAGCGTTTGTTGGCTTGGCTCTGGTTGGTTTGGCTCTGCTCTGGTTTGTCGGGCTATATGTACATCAGGTTCATCCCGGCCTGAGTTTTTTTACCCCTGCTCACACTTCCCCTGGTGCGGTAAGCGATCCTCTGGCCGCCGCTGGTATCACGCTCGCCGCACCTGCTCAAGACCAGAAACCTTCGCTCACGCGCCAGCAGGCACTCGTACTGGTCAATCAAATGGAGCCAGGGATTGCGGCACAGGCTGATGTCGCCACTGCCCAATATACGCTGTTCAGTTACAAAAGCTCGCATGCATCTCAAGCCGCTTTTCAGGATGTTCCTGTCTGGCTGATCCATTATGCACACATCAACGAGCCGCGTCCTGACACTGCTGCGGACTCCCACGCCTCACGCGCCCATCACGATTTCTATGTTTTTCTTGCTGCCAGTAGCGGTAGAGATTTGCTCGCTATCTGGCTTTGAGCCGCTCATCATGTTTATTGTACATCTTGATCCAGCCATAGCGCAGTGCATGTACCACAGCCGCAGTCCGGTCATTGACTGAGAGTTTCTTCAAGATCGAAGTAATGTGATTTTTCACAGTCTGGTCGCTGATCTTCAGCGACTTTGCGATCTCCTTATTGCTGTTGCCACGTGCGATATAATCCAGGATCTCCACTTCGCGACTGGAGAGCGGGGAATACAGTTCCCTGGTGGTCGTGTCCTCCTCTTCAACGACTAACTCGCGGAACGATTTCAGTACGCGGCTCGCCAGTTGTGGTTTAGAGAGCACATCGTCATTAATCAAATATTCCCCTCTGCTCACCCGGCGCACCGCGTTCGTCAATTCAGCTTCAGTGAGATCGCGGGTATAATAGGCGGCGGCTCCCACCTTGATCGCTTGAAA
Source organism: Ktedonobacteraceae bacterium (assembly GCA_039923935.1). Classification (GTDB taxonomy): domain Bacteria; phylum Chloroflexota; class Ktedonobacteria; order Ktedonobacterales; family Ktedonobacteraceae; genus Paraktedonobacter. The sequence continues at coordinate 3,291 of JBDTBU010000123.1, forward strand.
GAGCCGCTCTTCGTCCTCTTCAGGTGTCAGAATAATCACAGCGACTCGCGGGGCGAGATGGCGTATCTGCCTGGCGACATCCAGCGGGTCGCCCGCGCTTAGACATGCACCGATCAAAGCCACATCTGGGTTGCCTGTTCGTGCTAGCTCCAAGATCTCTGCCGTATTCGTCGAAGCGCCAATGATACTACAGTCACCCATGCCTTCAAGCGTCGCGCTGATGCCTGCTCGAAATAAAGGTTGCTCATCAATGAGAATGACTCGAATTGTTTCCATAAAAATCCTTGCAGCCAAGCTGCCAGAGCGGAGATCGAACCGCTGTACTCCTTTTGCTTCTATCAATGGACATACTGGCTCGTTTCCCCTATGATTGAACGGGGGATGATGAATTAATTGAAAGATATTGATTTATTGTACCTGATACGAGTCGATTTGAACAATCTTTTTGCAACTTTTCTCCTACCTCAGCGGCTATCCTGTTCTGGCTAAACTACAGAGAAATGGCCTGCCAAACATTTCACATATGGCGGGCCATTTCTCTGTAGTTATGAGAATGCGCGGCAGTGCAATGTGCACAACTTGCCGCGCTGCTTGTGGCAAAGTATTAGAGGGGATCAAGGCTTTTCAGGGTGGTATTTACTGCAACCTTGAGCGTTTCGACCACACCGCGCCCAGTTACTGCTACGGTTTCAAAGCTAGGAACACGATAGGGGTTGAGATACTGTTCGAGTACTGGGACTGGCAAAAGATCTTCGCGATTCAGATCGCGTTTGTTCCATTGCATGACCAGCGGAAACTCAGCCACATTTTTGCCCATGCGCTTCAACTGATCTTGCAGTTCGTTCCAACTCTCCAAGTTTTCTTTGAGTTTGCTGGCTTGAGAGTCAGCTACAAAAACCACACAGTCGGCATTTCGCAAAACGGCGATACGGGTTTGTTGATAGAGCACCTGCCCTGGAACAGTATACAGTTGAAAGCGAATCTGGTAGCCGTAGACTTTACCAAGGTCCAGCGGGAGCAAATCGAAATACAGTGTGCGCTCGGTTTCTGTATCGATGGAAACCATTTTCCCTACGTCGTTGGGATTGACCGCTTTGTGAATGTAATGCAGATTGGTCGTTTTGCCACAGAGACCAATCCCGTAATAGACGACTTTACAATTGATCTCGCGCTTGACTCTATTGATAAAGGACATCGTTTTTTTCTCCTACCCGTTTACCTGTGCCTTTTTTGCACCAGATAGACGGACAACACCGTCCATGTTCTTTGAAAACGTTGTGACGAACCTCAGCAAATGTGGCCGCCGCTAACAGTCGCTCTTGGTATGGAATAGTATACTGCATTTTGCTGAAATTGCCAACACGCATGCGAAAGAGATTCCCTGCCATTGACGAAAACCCACGAAACAGCTAGACTAATAACTATCAAGCTAGAGACACAAAAAGCTTCATTTATCGATGAGATGAGGTAGGAGAAAATGGCCATAGATACCCTTGTTGATACAGATTTCGAGGTCGTAATCGGTCTTGAAGTTCATTCCCAATTGCTGACACACAGCAAAATGTTTTGTTCGTGTAGTACCGACTATGCGAACGCAGCCCCGAATACGCATGTCTGTCCAGTCTGTATGGGTATGCCAGGTGTGATGCCTGTTATTAACCAGCAGGCTGTTGCTTATACAATTATGACTGCCCTGGCGCTGAATTGCTCGATCCCTGAGTATTCCAAGTTTGACCGCAAGAACTATCCCTATCCTGATCTGATGAAAGGCTATCAGATCTCGCAGTACGATGTTCCGCTCAGCAATCACGGCTATCTGATGATTGAGCACGCTGGTCAGACAAAACGTGTGGGTATTACGCGTGTTCATCTGGAAGAGGATACTGCGCGTTTGCTGCACCACGCTGATTATAGTTTGGTGGATATCAACCGCGCTGGGACGCCATTGATGGAGATTGTGAGCGAACCCGATATGCGCGATCCAGAGGAAGCGCGTCTCTATATGCAAAAATTGCGCGAGATTCTCGTTTATCTAGGTGTATCCTCTGGACGTATGGAAGAAGGGAGCTTGCGTTGCGATGCCAATATCTCGGTGCGCCCACGTGGTCAGCAGGAGTTGGGCGTCAAGGCAGAGATCAAGAATATGAACAGTTTCCGTGCCGTCGAACGCGCTTTGACGTATGAGGCACAGCGCCAGACCGCATTGTTGCGAGCTGGCAAACCGATTCACCAGGAAACCCGTGGCTGGGTCGAGACCAAGGGCATTACGGTTTCGCAGCGCAGCAAAGAAGAGGCGCATGACTATCGTTACTTCCCTGAGCCTGATCTGCCGCCGCTCGTGATTAGCCAGGGCTGGGTTGAGGAGTTGCGTACACAATTGGCTGAGCTGCCTGACGCACGCCGCCAACGCTATGTCAGTGAGTACGACATCTCCGTGCGAGACGCCAATGTAATGACCGAAGAGAAGGCGCTGGGCGACTACTTCGAGCAAGTGGTGGCCGTTTCGCAGCACGTGGACCGCAAGGCGCGTGCGAAAGCTGCTAGCAACCTGATTCTCAATGAGGTAGTGCGTGTGCTGAGAGCCAGCAATGTTGCTGTGCAGGATTGTCCACTCACGCCTACAGCTACCGCCAATTTGCTGGACCTGCTCGATAAAGAGCGTATTACTGGCAAACAGGCGAAAGACGTTCTAGAAGAAGCTTTTGCCTCTGGTAAAATGCCGGAGGAGATCGTCAAAGAAAAAGGCTTCGCACCGCCCATTAGTGATACCGCTGCGCTGGAACAGATCATTGGGAGTGTCATCGCCGCCAATCCCAAAGCTGTCAGCGACTACCGTGCTGGCAAGGTCAACGCCGTACAGGCGTTGATCGGCCAGGTGATGAAGCAGACGCGCGGTCAAGCCAAAGCAGACATTGTACGCCCGATGCTGCTGGCAAAACTGGACGAGGGTATGGGTTCGTAAGACCCCATATCTCCGCCTCTTTTGAACCTTTCTGACTGCTGTCTTGATAGATCGAGGAGGGATAACGACATCTCTCCTCGTTGTTGGCAATGGATGCCAATTGATTAGGTGCCGCAATTTCTATGCAGAAAGGAAATCGTGCAATGATGCATGCAGAAGAAGGTCATTCCCTCAACCCGTATCACATGGCAGTTCAACAATTCGAGGCGGCTGCGGATAAGCTGGCTCTCTCCGAAGACATGCGAGAGATCCTACGCCAGCCTAAACGCGAGCTAACGGTGAATTTTCCGGTCCGGCTCGATAGTGGGCGCATCAAAACCTTTACCGGCTATCGCATTCAGCACAACGTCAATCGCGGTCCCGCCAAAGGTGGCATTCGCTATAGCCCAGATGTGACGCTTGACGAGGTGAAGGCTCTGGCGATGTGGATGACCTGGAAATGCGCGGTGGTTGGTATCCCCTATGGAGGTGCCAAAGGCGGCGTGATCTGTGACCCCAAGCATATGAGTCCCAGCGAGCTGGAACGTATGACACGTCGTTATACTACCGAGATCTCGATTATCATTGGCCCCCATAGCGATATTCCCGCGCCCGATGTCAATACCAATCCCCAGGTGATGGCCTGGATTATGGACACCTATTCGATGCATGGCGGCTACTCCATCCCCGCTGTCGTCACTGGCAAACCGCTCTCCATCGGCGGTAGCGAGGGGCGCAACGACGCGACTGCCACCGGAGTGCTCTTTGTCACACGTCGCGCGGCTGCACGCGTTGGTCTGTCCTTAAAGGGTGCACGCGTGAGTGTCCAGGGCTATGGCAACGCTGGTGGCATCGCGGCTCGCCTTTTCCACAACGAGGGGTGTAAGATTGTGGCTGTCAGCGATACCCGTGGAGGCATCTATAACAGCGCTGGTCTGGACCCCGCCGCAGTCCTGCGCCACAAGCAGGAAAGTGGGAGCGTGATCAATTTCCCCCAGGCTGACAACATCAGCGTTCAGGACGTGCTAGAGGTTCCTTGTGACATCCTGATTCCCGCCGCTACTGAGGGCGTAATTACTGCTGCCAATGCTGACCGTATTCAGGCTCGTATCGTCGCTGAAGCTGCCAATGGGCCAACTACCCCTGCCGCAGATAAAATTCTGTTTGAGAAGGGTATCGAGGTTGTGCCAGATATTCTCGCCAATGCTGGAGGTGTCACTGTCAGCTACTTCGAGTGGGTGCAGGATTTGCAGAGTTTTTTCTGGGGCGTGGATGAGATCACGCATAAGCTCCAGATTATTATGGATCGCGCTTTTGATGCGGTAGTTGAAAAGGCCGAGCACTATTCCTGCGATCTACGCTTGGCTGCGAATATGCTGGCCATTGCACGCGTTGCCGAGGCTACCCAGGTGCGCGGTATCTACCCGTAGTGCTCTCAATGATGGTGTCGTGTCTGTTGTAAGCTGCGCTTACAACAGACACGACACCATCATCCTTTAGCGCCGAGGTTTGGGTTTCTTGACTGGTTTGACCGCCCGGACAGGCTTGGCTTTTTTGCGTCCGCCACGAGCGCCCCATTCCTCGTCGTTTTCTTCTTCTTCCTCGTCGAAGAATTCTTCTTCTCCTTCTTCGGTAGGCTCCCCATCAGTTGGTTCTTCCACTTTTGGTTCTTCCACCTTTGGAGGAGCTTCGTTCAGGACAATATTGGGAATTTCGGCTTCATCGACCAGGTCTTCCTCTTCTGATTCTAACGATTCTACACTCTCTTCCTCTTCTTCCTCATCGACTATCGGTGCGACGACAGCCGCCGCGCGTGTCTCCTTGTATCCATTGGCGGTGCTGTTGCGTCCGGCTTTGCGGGTTGGGGGGATCGGCTCCGGCTCTGGCTCCAGCAACTCTGCCTCGCCTGCCTCGCCTGCCTCGTCCTCTGGCCTGGGTCCACCAATTACGCGGCGTCCCGCAGCAATATCTAGCCAGAACTGGGAATAATAACGTGGTCGGTCTACGTCTTTTTCACTGTCTTTTCTTGTCATAAACTCCACCTTTTCCATTGGCCGTCGTTGGGCCATGCACATCGATACAGCATCAGCTTTTACAGCTCTACCATACTACAGGCACCTCTGCAATGATGAGAAGTTATAGATGGTGCCTCTCATGTATCATAAGAAGAAAGTTACAGACTGTCAAGGGACCATCAAGATTACTTCAAGCGGCTTGGTAGGCCGATTGAAGTCCTGTCAACCCCCTATGTGCATGAATTTTTTTTGTCGAGGTATTGGCATGTGTAGCAAACACACCTATAATACAGTTAGAACCTATCTTATTGGACCCCTCTGGACCTGGTAGCTCTGCTTTGTATACACGGGAGACTTTCTATTCTTGGGCATCGCTGTTGATGGCCGCGCTTGTGGGCTACTCTGAGTGGTTATCAGCAAAAACTATCGAAGGATGCGGCATATGGGGTCGCATATGGCACCCAGTAAGGATGCCCAACTCATTGGAGGAAATCACATTGGCGAGGATTCTCGATACTATCAACAGTCCTGAACAGCTCCGTGCACTGACGCATGTGCAGATGAGCCAACTGGCCGAAGAGATTCGACATGAAATTATCGAAAAAGTTGCGGCCCACGGCGGCCATCTAGCTCCGAACCTTGGTGTTGTTGAGTTAACAATGGCGCTGCACTACGCTTTCGATACCCCACGTGATCTGCTGGTCTGGGATATTGGACACCAGGCGTATGTACATAAACTTTTAACAGGCCGCCGCGAGCAGTTTCACACGATGCGCCAGTTTGGCGGTCTCTCAGGCTATTTGCGGCGCGATGAGAGTCCCTACGATACCTTTGGCGCGAGCCATGCCAGCACGTCAATCTCTGCGGCTCTTGGTATGGCTGTGGCCCGCGATCTTCGTGGCGAGAATTTCAAGGTGGTGGCGATTATTGGCGATGGCGCGTTAACTGGTGGTATGGCTCTGGAGGCGATTAATAACGCTGGTAGCCTGAAAAAAAACCTGATCATTGTGCTGAACGATAATGATAAATCGATCTCTGATAACGTGGGTGCGCTTCACCATTATCTGGGTAAAATCCGCCGTGTGGAGACTTCGCGCAGCTATCGTCAGTTACGCGAGATGGCGAAGGGTTCTATCGAACGTCTGCCGGTAGTTGGTGATAAGGCCCGCGAGGCTGCTGGACGTGCTGAGATTAGCTTCAAAAATTTTGTGATGCACAGCAAAAGTGGTTTGATCTTTGAGGAACTGGGCTTTAAGTTCTTTGGGCCATTTGACGGACACGATTTGCCTCTGATGCTCGATGTGTTCGAGAATATGAAGCGGATTGAGGGGCCGGTGATTGTGCAGATGGTGACGAAGAAGGGCAAGGGTTGGGATGTCGCTGAGAAAGATTCGACCAAGTGGCATGGTCCCGGCGCGTTTGACTACGCCACTGGCATCATCAAGAAGAATGCTGGCGATCCCCCTGCCTACACTGAGGTCTTTGCCAATGCGCTGGTTGAAATTGCTGAGAAAGACCCGTCAGTTGTGGGGATTACTGCCGCGATGGCTGAGGGCACTGGCCTGAAGAAGATGCATCAGCGTTTCCCGGAGCGCTACTTCGATGTGGGCATTGCGGAACAGCACGCAGTAACATTTGCGGCTGGTATGGCAACTGGGGGTTTGAAGCCTGTAGTAGCAATCTACTCGACCTTCATGCAACGTGCTTTTGACCAAGTGTTTCACGATGTCTGTGTACAAGATCTGCATGTAGTCTTTGCGATGGATCGCGCCGGGGTGGTCGGTGAGGATGGTCCCACCCAGCACGGCCTCTTCGACATCGCGTTTATGCGTATCCTGCCAAACATGAAAGTCATGGCCCCCAAAGATGAGAACGAGTTGCGCCATATGCTCTATACCGCAGTTTCTATGGATGGCCCGGTCAGCCTGCGCTATCCACGCGGCAAGGGTCTGGGCGTGCTCATGGATGGCGAGATGCACATGTTGGAGATTGGCAAGGCTGAACTGCTCAGCCCGGCCACGCTGCAAGAGGCGGAGCAGCAGGACTGTGTGATCCTAGCCTATGGCTCACCTGTCGAGCAGGCTGAGAAGGCCGCTCGTGAACTGGCCGAAGAAGGCATTACTGCCGCAGTGGTCAATGCGCGTTGGGCTAAGCCGTTGGACGAAGAGCTGATCCTGCGTCTGGCGCAGGGTACACGCCGTATCGTGACCGTCGAGGATCATGGCGTGCAGGGTGGCTTTGGTAGTGCTGTCTTGGAACTCCTAGAAGCTCACAAACTGAACCACATCGATGTGCGCGTGATCGCTTACCCTGATCGTTCTATCGAGCATGGTGCACCCTCGATCCTCAAGGAACTGTACGGCCTGACCTCCTCACATATCAAGGACGTTGTGCGCGACCTTGTACATAGCTCATCCAAGGGCTATGAGTTGGCACACTAAATAGCCCTTTTGCACAATAAAGAAGTAAAATATGCATATTTTGCTTCTTTATTGTGCAATGATCTTGCCATCTTTCATGCGGATAATGCGGTTTGCGATCTTGCCGATTTCTGGCGCGTGAGTGACCAGCACCAACGTTTGTTCTAGTTCGCGATTGAAGCGACAAAGCAGATCCATGACTTCTGTGGCGGCCTCGCTATCGAGATTGCCAGTAGGTTCGTCGGCCCAGACAATGGCGGGATTGTTGGTCAGGGCGCGTGCGATGGCGACGC
>JBDTBU010000124.1:0-5448 GCA_039923935.1 Ktedonobacteraceae bacterium
GTACCAATGAGTTCAGCGCCAGCTTTGCGCCAGAGTGGGTTGATCATCTAAGACCCTCCTTCAAAAAAAATTGGTTGAGAAGAGCTTAGCATAGATTTGCCAAAATTGTAAGGGGACCCTTCGCACCTCGTCGCCTACCGTAAAAAAGCGTTGACCGCTTGCATAAATGCATCGAACTTGGCTCGATGGACGTTATGGGTCGCGCCCGCAATCTCAACTGCGCGACTTTGGGTGGAGAGCAAGTGTTGGGCGCGTTCCCAGGCTGCTTCATCCAGCGTGGTTCCGAGAGCGGCATCGGCGCGTACAAGCAGCGTTGGGGCCGCAATCTGAGCCAGCAGGGGTAGGATATCGCCCGCCTGACCTGCTTCGGTGAAGACGCTGACCACCGCTTCGTGCGTCACCTGCTGCATCGCCTCAATTTTGCCCTCAATATCGGCCTCGGTCCAGCCAGGATTGTTGGCAGCGATTTCCACACGCAATTCTTGCACGGGACGGCCAATATCCCTGGTATAGGCGGTTGAGCGTTTCTCAGGATCGCCCCGACCAAAATGGTACGCTGGGTCTTCAAGGATCACATGCGAGAAGCTGGGTGCAGGCTGCTGCGACCACGCACCGCTGGCTAGAACCATTGATGTCGATCCACCCCAGGAATGCCCAATCAGTACAGGATGTTCCAGACCCAGAGCCTCTTTGAACGCAGCCGCGTCATCGGCGGTCTGGCGCAGACTATACGCGCCTCGCTCCGGTTTGATGCTCTTGCCATGCCCGCGCATATCCAGGGCGTAGACACGATAGCGGTCCGCCAGCGCTGGGCCGACGTGTACCCAGCTTTGGGCGTTACTCGTGATGCCATGCAGCAAGAGCGCGGCAGGCAGGTTGGCCCGTTCGGCTCCCCAACTGAGATAGTGGAAGCGACCAGCAGGTAGGTCAATCATCTGTGATTGAGCCTTTACAAGGTTATCCATTATGGGTTCCTCCTAAATAGTGTGCTTGTTGTGATATTCAATTGTATTATGTCACAGCATGTGTGCTAAATACATACTGATTGTCGTACATTGCCATTGGGACGCTTGTGGCATAGCCCATTGTTGGGGAACATCGGCATCCGTTGTTGGGGAACATCACCTCTGTACGCAGTCCATCCAGTCTGTTTTATCTCCCCTCCCATTAAGGTTTCGTCAGGAAATAAGCTATACCGTTTTCAAAGCCTTAACTGGCTCCCAGAGACGCTTTATAGAGTGCAAATGGACACCATTATTTTTTGATGGCTCCTATTGTCCCAATCACGCTTTGCCTCTAAAAAAAGTACGCACATGAAAAATTCTCCCCACATCTACCTTTCGGCAGATGTTCTTTCAGACAAGTTCAGGTACACTGAAAGCATGAGGCAATCGTATCCTAAATCCATGTTCACTTCGGCATCTTTGATGTAACGACGGACCGTATTGGTTTCAAAGAGAAGATGTCGTTTGGTGTCGTAGAGAAAGGAGGCATTGAGAGTCTGGCCATCAAGATGGAACCGGCAGTTCAAGCGCAGTTCTGCACGCGTATGCCAGATAAATCAACAACAACAGAAAACCCGTTACATCGCCTGAGATATGGATGTCCAAGTATTTAAGGAGATTTTCCTATGCGAAAACAGACACGCTCTTGTCCAATGGTGTTTTCCATCTTCCTCTGCCTGCTGGCTCTGTTGATAGTTGCTTGCGGAGGTCCAACCACTCCCCCCAAGAGCAACGCTGCTGCAGCATCCCCCGACAAACAGGTACTACGTCTTCCCATTGGAGTGCCGGATTTCACGTCGCTCGATCCTGCTGTGAGCAATGCAGCCGCAGATTTCCCAGTTGTGAATTTGCTCTTTCCCGGTCTGGTTAAACTTAACAATGACAACTCGGTGGCACTGAACCTGGCCACGTCGTATAAGGTTTCCCCAGATGGGCTGTCCTGGACTTTTACGCTGCGTCCAAATTTGACCTTTAGCGATGGCACATCCCTGGGTGCCCAGGATGTCGCCTATAGTATCAACCGGGCATTAACGCCCGCAACCGGGTCTCGTAGCGCTTCGTTTCTCTCACCAATCAAAGATTTTCAACCCATGCTGACGGGAAAGATCACGACCCTGATTGGCGATAGCCTTATTGTGAACAGCCCCACCTCTATTACCATCGTTTTGGGTGCACCCGCTCCTTATTTCCTGCAAGAGTTGGCCCAACTCACTTCGCGTGTGGTCAATAAAGCTTTGATTGATAAGTATAAAACCACCTGGACAGATCACTTAAGTGAAGGGGCTGGTGCTGGTCCATTCAAAGTTGACAGCTACAGCCACAGCCAGGGGATGACTCTGGTTCCCAATCCTAACTTCTTTGGAACCAAAGCTCGCCTACAGAAGATTGAGTACTTGCCATCGAGTGATCCTGCAACTGTCTACAAAGAGTATCTGGCTGGTCAGGTTGACTATACTGTCGTTCCACCTTCAAACCTTGCCAGCGCCAAGTCTCGCAAAGACTTCCAGCAAGCACCTTCGCTCAGTATCAGTTTTGTGGCCATGAACTTTCTGGCCCCACCTTTCAACAACCTCCATATTCGCCAAGCTTTTGATTTGGCTGTCAATAAGGATGTCCTGAACAACACTGTTTTACACAATTCGGGCATTCCAACCAATCACCTCTTACCGAAGGGCGTCACTGGGTTTAACCAGAAATTAACGGGACCGGATGGGGTGAGCGGTACTGCTGGGGATAAGACAAAGGCCCAACAACTCCTTCAACAAGGGTTGAGCGAGGCAGGCTACAGCAGTATCAGCGCCTTACCTGCTATCGTCTTTACGTATCCCAACATCAGCGTGGACACCCAGCATTTGGCAGAAGCACTTGTGCAAGAATGGCAAAATGTTCTGGGGATTACGGTGCAATTGCGGGGAATGGACTTCGCAACGTTCGTCTCGACAGTCTTTCCTGCTACTCTCGGTCATACTGGTCCTTTGCAGATGTGGTTCCTGGGGTACGGGGAACTCGCCGATCCTTTTTTCTGGGTCAACAGCTTCTTTACTTCAGCAGGATCATTTGGCCAGGGGAACTATGGGCACACGCCTGAAGAACTGGCGGTCCAACAAGAATTGGAGACGGCGGCGACGAATGGCGATGCTCAGCAGCGCATCCAACAATACAACGATGCTGAACAGAAACTCGCCAATGACGTGGCTTGGATTCCCATAATCCAGGGGGTAACGCAAGTCCTGCTTAATCCCAAAGTGCAGAACTACAACGCGAATGGTCCGACTGAGACGCCGAGCGATACCTATATTGCGGCATAGCATTGCTGATGCCTGAGTAGAGCATTGGCAATGCGCTCAAAGGAACCTTTCCTAGGGAGCCACGAGCAGTCGCTAGTCTACAAACTGGCGATTGCTCAGGGACTCCTTGGCGGTTAAGAGAGACATTCATTGTTTCGTGCATGGCATGTACCAAGGAAGATCACTCTCGCGGGATGAACACAACAAGTCACAGGGTATGAGCCTGCCAGGGAAGCTGCTCTGCAGAGATGTCGTCGGTTTGAAATCGGCAAGTTATGCCATAGTGTACAGGGAAAGAGGCAGTTTTCATGGCTCAGATGCTTCTAAAACGGCTGGTTAGCCTGATCCTGATTGTGCTAGCAATCACTTTTGTCACCTTCATTCTGGGGTATTTTGCTCCAGGTGATCCTATTCGCAACCTCCTGGGGCTGCAATTTAACCCCATCGTCTATAAGATACTCAGGCATAAATATGGTCTCGACCTGCCCTGGTATCAACAGTATGGAGCCTTCCTCATCAATCTCCTCCACTTCAACCTGGGCCTTTCGATTGTACAGGAAAACCGTCCTGTTTGGGATATTATCAAAGAGGGCGTGCCGATCTCGGTTGAGCTGGGCTTCTGGGCACTCGTGATTCAATACGTGGTTGGCGTTCCATTGGGTGTCTTATCAGCGACCAGGGCGAACACCTGGGTTGACACGATGAGTACCGGTACGCTTCTGATCGTCTATACCCTCCCTGCTTTCATTACGTGCGTTTTCGTGCAGGTTTTGCTGGTCTGGCTCGATCAGAAAACGAACCTCGGCTGGCCAATTGCCGGTTGGGGTGCGCCCTGGCAGTATGACTGGAGCGATTTGCAATACAAGATCGCTCCGATTCTGATCTTGTCTTTGGGCGGAATCGCGTACATTGCTCGCTTTACCCGCACCAATCTGCTAGAGGTGCTCCATGTGGATTATGTCCGCACTGCTCGTGCCAAAGGGTTGTCAGAACGGGCAGTGATCTATCGGCACGCTCTGCGCACTGCTCTGATTCCCCTGGCGACTATCCTGGGCCTCTCTTTGGGCTTACTGATTGGGGGTGCCTTTTTTATCGAGTTTATCTTCAACATTCCGGGCCTTGCAAACATTACGCTGCGCTCGGTCATGTCATATGACTACCCGGTAATCCAGGCAACCACGGTCCTGATTGCTCTTGGTGTGGTCGTAGGCAACCTTCTCGCGGACTTCCTGTATTCCTTGGTTGATCCACGCATCAAATTCGCTTAGGCGAGAGGAGAAAACGTTCGTGAGCACAGAAGTTACCCAACCACAACCAGCAGAGCAGGCCACAACCAAAGACCTTGCTCGGCAGCCATCACTTTCAGCCACGAGTGAGTCGTTTCGCATTCTTCGCCAGGATAAACGGGCGATGATCTGCCTGGGTATATTGCTGTTCTTCGTTCTTGTCGCGCTGTTTGGCCCGCTCATCTATCAACATATCGGCTCCCCTTATGAGAGTGATCTCAATGGCGTTGTCCCTGCGGCACTGTACCACAACCCTTACCACCAGGAACTAGAACGCCAGGACGAATTTATCTCCCCGCAATATTGGTTGGGAACCGATAGCTTGGGCAGAGATTTGCTGGCGCGATTGATGCAAGGGATGCTGATCTCGCTGACTGTCGCGGTGATGGTTGAGGTGATTGTCCTTGGCATAGGCGTGGTAATCGGTCTGGTGGCTGGCTACTATGGGGGTTGGGTTGACCAACTTCTCTCGCGCATCATCGATTTCATCTTTGCCTTTCCGAGCTTTCTGTTTGTGATCCTGCTGGCCAGCATCTTTGGACCCTGGGCCGATACCAACCTGAAGAATGTCCCGCTGATTGGTTCCAACGGGGATGCACGCCTGATAATTGTCGCGCTTGCATTATCACTTACTGGGTGGCCGTTGATGGCACGCTATGTCCGAGGGCAGACGTTACAGATTCGGCAACAGCTCTTTGTGGAAGCTGCTCGTGCGTGCGGAAGCTCTCATGCACGAATCATCAGACGCCACATTTTTCCACACCTGCTGAACCTTATTGTGTTGACTGCCACGCTCGATCTGGGTGCGATTATTATTGGAGAAGCTGGCATTAGCCTGTTAGGATTAGGGGTACAAGCGCCCGGTTCGAG
>JBDTBU010000125.1:0-23016 GCA_039923935.1 Ktedonobacteraceae bacterium
CTGATAGTATTTCTTTTGATTGCTGTGCTTGGGAAGGAGGGAAAATGTGATATTATGGCAGAGTAATGATTGATTGTTTCCCTACTTTCTGGAGCTTGTTGCAGTCTATGGAAAATCTGACGGCAGAGATCAAAATGATCGCCATCGATATCGATGGCACCCTGCTCACGCCCGACGGACAGATCACACCTCGCACGCGGGCCGCTATCCAGGCAGCTCAGCGTGCAGGCATAATCGTCACCCTGGCTACGGCCCGCCGCTACACCACTGCTGGCGCAATCGCAGCAGAATTGGGTATTGAGCTTCCTCTGATCGTTTATGATGGCTCGTTGATTGCCAGCTATCCTGCGGCCACGATTCTGCATAGCCAGTTGCTCGCCGCCAGCGTCGTCACCCAGGCGGTAGCAATTTTCCAGCAACACGCGATCCAGCCAGTGATTCATCCCTGCGATTGTGTCAAAGAAGAGGTGTGGACGGGACCAGCCGAGCACGATCACCTTGAACTGGCCGAGTATGTCTCCTGGACAGATAACCGACTACGCCGTATGTCCTACGCGACCCTCTGCGCCATGCTCACTGATCCGCTGCGCGTGATTGCCTTCACCTCCGAAGAGGCTATTCAGCGTATGCTACCTCAAATTGTCACCTTGGATTGTGCTTGGCATCTGCTCAAACTAGGGAGCTATGGTTGTGCTGAGTTGACGCTTATGTACCCCGGCTGCTCCAAGGCTAGCGGGGTGGCTGCCCTGGCCGCGCATTACGGCATCCCCCTGGCGCAGGTTATGGCTATTGGAGATAATACGAACGACCTGACCATGCTGCAAAGCGTGGGCTGGGGCGTGGCGATGGGCCAAGCACCAGAGGCGGTCAAAGCTGCGGCCAAAGCTGTTACCACGACGAATTTGGAAGATGGGGTTGCCCTGGCTATTGAACGCTACGCACTGGCATTGGCAAGTAGGACAGGTACAGAGCATAGTTCCTTCAATTAATGAAAATGCAGAACACCCATTTTTGTCACCATAACGTGGCATATGTGATACGGTCTCTATACAGGAGAATATGTGCAACATCAGGATCATGTGCAACTTATTCGTCAAGGGATCAGCGCCTCTGGTGGCACCTGGGCCGACCTTGGATCGGGCAGCGGAGCTTTTACCTTGGCGCTGGCCGATCTACTTGGCCCAACCGCGCAGATTTACTCGGTAGATCGAGACTCACGCTCACTGCAAGAACAGGCCAGGGCTATGCACGCGCATTTCCCCGCTATTGCTGTCGAATATCTGACCGCTGATTTTACACGCAAGATAGACCTCCCATCGCTCGATGGTATATTACTCGCCAATTCATTACATTTTGTGCGCCACAAGGGAGTCGTGTTGGAGCATCTCCACTCTTATTTGCGGCCCGGTGGGAGCTTGCTACTCGTCGAATATAACGCCGATCATGGCAACCCGTGGGTACCATATCCGTTGGCCTACCCGACCTGGGAAAACCTTGCACAGCAGCACGGCTTTCGCCAGACACGTTTGCTCGCGACTGTACCGAGCCGCTTCTTGCGCGAGATGTATGCAGCCTTGAGCATCAGAGGGTAACTGTCTCGATAGTCTTCTGAGGGTGCGGTGAGAAAAGCTATCTCTGCCTCGCTTTGCATAATGTAAGCAAAAAAAGACGCCGGGATGTAGGCCCGGCGCGGTATCACATCGATTCCTTGGGGAAGCATCTACGCCTGCGCGAGCATTGCAGTCTCGAATTCGCGTAAACGTTGCACTTGACGGCCATTGGGTGCGGCCTGCCAACGTTTTTGCTGCGTCAATTGTAGTGCTTCATGCGAGTTCATGCCCGCGTAGACCAGCACAGCGCAGGTTAGCAGAACGCTGCGTCCTACCCCGTGTTCGCAGTGGATCAGCACGCGCCCGCCTTGCTGTATGTGCTCGTTGGCCCATTGTGCACCCTTCTGTAGATCAGCCACGGTTAAGGGATGTGTATCTTTGGTTGGCAGGTAGAGCAACTCGATATGCTCTCTCGCCATCACCTCAGTGTCATCGCAATACTCGGAACGCGTATCGATCACATGCGTCACCCCCGACTGAGCGAGGGCCGGAATGTCCTCTGGATGCACGCGTCCACCAACGGCTAACTGCTCCGTTACCCAACTCATATTCAACTGGTCGGGCAATGGAAGATGCAGTTTGTGCGCAAGATGCTCGGCCCGCGATTCCTCTGGGAAGAGACGAACCGCAATACGTGTCCAATAGCGATAGGAGAAACGTACAAGGCCGGTAAAAAACCAGCGTGCAGGCGAGAAATGCGCCTCCTGGCGTTTCAATGCGGGTACGTCTATAGGTGTATCCGCTGGCGGTGGAGTCACATTTGTATCAGATAACATGCCGAGATAATCCTTTTCTATTTCACAGCCACCAGAGGTGGCAATACTTCGGTAGTGCCCACAAGCTCTCCAATGGCAACTGCATCACGCTGTATAACGCGTTTGAGTGCGGCAATAGCACACTCGATCATCGAATCGTCAGGTTCGCGTGTGGTTAACCCCTGCAATGCCAGACCAGGTGCCAGTAGCCAGCGCACAACGCGAAAACGGTAGTTAGCAGCCCCCAGGCGCATCAGTTCGTAAGCGATGCCCGCCATAACTGGCACCAGCACAATGCGCGAGAGAATTTTCAGAGGTAACACGGGTGAGCCGACCAGCGCAAAGACGAAGATCGACACGACCATCACCAGCAGCAAGAAACCAGTGCCACAGCGTGTATGGACCCGCGAAGCTTGGCGCACATGCTCAACATCCAGTGGATGCCCACTCTCTAGGGCGTTGATGGCCTTGTGCTCGGCTCCGTGGTAGCCAAAGACACGCTGGATATCGGGCACGCGTCCAATCACGTAGAGATAGCCGACAAGCAGCGCCAGGCGAATTACGCCTTCAACAAGAACATTCAGCCAGCCATCGCCAATTTGTCCACGTAACAGACTCGTGAGAAACAGTGGGGCGACAAAGAACACTACGATTGCAAAGCCTATCGAGAGTAACAGCGTCAGGCCAAGCAGCACACCACCAAGTGCCATTGGCTTCTCCTCGTCCGTTTGAACGCTGGCAATACGCGATGGGTCGTCCTGTGCACTCGCCCCAAAATCAGCAGGTATGTGCTCTGGTTTTGCCTTTTCAGGCTCAACAGCTCCACTCGCGATATTCGCTGAAAGAGTCATCAGGCGTGTGCCTAGCACCATCATTTCCCAGAGCAGCAGCATCCCGCGTAAGAAAGGCAGGCGAAAGAGTGCATTTTGATAGAGACGCGGACTCAAAGGCTCCTCATAGAGATACACCTCGCCTATAGGCTTGCGTATCGCGACTGAGGCGGATTGTTTGCCGCGCATCATGACCCCTTCCACCATTGCCTGACCACCATAATAAAATTTCGCCATAGCATCTTCCTTTTGTTGTTTTGTTTTTATTGTATCTACTGCGCGAAAATGCTCTCTTACTTTTGTGCTTTATCATCAGTACGTGCTCGCCTGAGCAGCGACACACGAGGCTTGGATGGCGCACGCTTATCTAGCTGACCAGTTGTGCGTGTGGGACGCAGCCAAAAGCGCGAATGCCGAGAAGTTGTAGCCGCAGCGCTCCTGATGGGTGCTCCGCTTGTTGGCGCGATAAGGGGAGTTCGGCGTCTCCCAAGCAAGCGTGATGAATGCGGCAGGCTGAAATCTTGCCAAATCCCTGCTTGGCCTGGCGCGGGCATATACGTGAGAATGTGATTTATAATATCGAATGAGGCACGCGGGCGGCTGATACGTTGGGCATTCTCTAGCTGCTTGCGTAGCATATCTGAACCAGGAGTGATTAAACGGTACAAGGCATTGACCATACTGGTGGTATTAGGTGCCAGCGCACCAACTTTATTCTCAGTGACAAACGTGACATTGCCCTCTTCCTGGCCTGGCACGAAGCTACTTAGGATGAGGGGCAGGTTACATGCGAGCGCCTCGCAAATGGTTCCAGGGCCAGCTTTGGTCACAAGCACATCCGCAGCATGCATCATTTCGGGCATGTTATTCACAAAGCCAAACACTTTGACCGGAATAGTGAGGCTAGCACGCAAACGTTGTAATTGCACAAATAAGCGTTTATTGCGTCCAGTAACCACCATCACTTGCACAGGCAGGCACGCTTGAGAGATGGCGCTGACCGCTGCACGTAACCCGCCAGCGCCATCACCACCACCAACCAGCAGGACTGTGGGTAGCTTGGGGTCCAGCCCCATTTGCTGCTGCAACTCCGCTTTGCTAGGCATGGGTAGAGTAAACTTTGGATCGATAGGCATCCCCAGCACATGCACACGCGCAGGGTCTAGCCCTTGCTCTACATACAGACGACGTGCTGTCTCAGTCGGCACGATACAGGCATCAACCCCTGGCGCGTACCAGGAATGATGCACGCTCACCAGATCGGTTACAACAGTCAGGGCAGGGATCTTTAACCCCAATGTCCGGATCGCTTCAACCATCAGATGATTGAGCATTGGATGAATCGAGACAATGACATCCGGCTTGACGCTGGTAATCAGCCGTAAGAGACCCTTTCGTACCAATGGGGCGGCGATGGCCTTTACCGCATCCACTGACCGCGTACGATTGCTGGCATGGAACACATGCCCATAGAGGTTGGGATTATAGCGAATAGTTGGCCCGTAGAGCCTCACAGCTTCCCGCAAAGGGAAACGGCTATACTCCTCAAAAACATCGACAATTTCAACTCGATACGTCGATGGTTCAGATCTACTGACCGCGCCTGTTTGCTGATCCGCCAACCACCGCGTCTGCTCTTCTTCAGCGATGATATTGACCGCATTGCGTAGAGCATTCGCCGCACTTCTATGGCCTGCCCCCGTGTCGGCGATCAGAAAAAGGATGGTTCTCTGGGATCCTTTCAACGGGTTCTCCCTTATAGCGTATGCTATGTGCAAAAACAGGGATAAAGGACCCTGCAAGATTATCCTCTATCCCTATTATTTTACTGCATCTATGCTTCTTCTTGCAGGTTAAAATTCTTCCGGCAGGTTAAAGCGTTTGCGGAAGCGCTCCACACGGCCTGCCGCGTCTAACATACGTTGCTGGCCGGTGAAGAAGGGATGGCACTTTGAGCAAACGTCAATTTTCAAGACGGGTTTGACGCTAAGCGTCGAAAAGCTATTGCCACAGGCGCAACTGACTGTAGCTTCAATGTATTTTGGATGGATGCCTTGTTTCATGTGTGTTCGCGGCGCTTCGATTTCTTGCGTTCCATGGCAAGAAAAACGCCGCAATTCCTTTCCTTGAAAGCCCCTTGCGGGGAGATGTACACCTATAATAACATGGCTGGCAACTGTTTTCATCCAGGCTTAATGGACCACAGGCTGCAAGGCCTCGATCCATTCCTGCGCACTGCCTGTTGCCGCCCAATGTGAACTGATTCCGAAGCCAGTATTGTGCGTTGTTTCGTAGCCCAACATCACCACAAAATCCTTTGTCTCATGGCAGATGACAAATGCCTCACATTCCATATTGCCAACGACGAAGGGGTCACGCGGGCGTACAAAGGTAAGTTTTTGGAGAGGAGCCGCGATGAAGACACGTTTCTTGTTGCGATTTTCGGCACAGAGTACCTCGTTCTCAAACAGATACAGCCGTCCCCGCGCTACACGCTCGCTTTTGCTGTTATAGAGGGTTGTGAAGGTAAACTTACGTGGTTGCCGCACCTCGACGTGTTCGGCCAGCGTACCCTTGATTTCTGCCCGCTGCTCCGGGGTCATGCCTTCCAGGTGCAGGCGAATATACTGTTCTTGGCTTACCAGATGCCCAAGTCCCTCTTTGCCCTTGCTCAGGGCCAGGTACTCATCGCCCTCGTCCACGGCGTAGAGCGCGTCCGACCAGTCCATACGCTGCTCAGCCTCGCCAGGAAATTGCACACGCACGCCCTGCTCATCCAGCCAAAGGCCGCCCTTGTTGTAGCCATAGAAAAACAGGGTCAGTGGGACCAGCACAATAAAACTGATGACTGCTACCACAAAAGCCAGGGCCACCAGTGTGCCTAGTCCTTGTGGCAGTGCGTTGGCAAATGCCAGTAACAGAATAATGGCTGAGGTAATCAGTGCGACGGCAGCAATCATAGCGGTCCTGCCCATGCGCTGGGTGTGCTGACGAAACGTGTAACGCGTTGTGGTTGAACTCGCGGTCTGGATCATACGTACCCTCTTTAAATAGCTGCAATGACCACACTCTCTGCTGGGTGTGATACACTGAACGGGAAAAACTTTTCTGCTTGTTGAAGTTTAACATATTTAAGGAACATCCAGAACATTATGATCGAACGATATTCACTGCCAGAAATGGCTGCCATCTGGTCAGCCACCCATAAAACCGATACCTGGCTCAAGGTTGAGTTGCTAGCCTGCGAGGGCTGGGCGCGTGAAGGCGTGATCCCCCAAGAAGCCATTGCAAAGATTCGCGCGGCCAACTACAACGCCGAGCGTATGCAGGAGATCGAGCGTGAGACGCACCACGATATTATTTCTTTTTTGCGCTCTATCCAGGAGCAGTTAGGACCAGAAGGCCGCTTTATTCACCTCGGCCTGACCTCTTCTGATGTGCTGGATACTGCTCTGGCGCTGCAAATCAAAGAGGCTGGCACGCTGTTGCAAGCCAAGCTCTCAGAACTGATTGCGGCGGTGACGAAACAGGCGGTTGAGCACAAATATACTCTGATGGCCGGGCGTTCGCATGGTATTCATGCCGAACCCATGACTTTTGGGCTAAAGCTGGCGATGTGGGTGGATGAACTGCGCCGTCAGCAGAAACGTCTGGCGGAGGCGCAGGAGCAGATCGCGGTTGGCGCAATCTCTGGCGCGGTTGGTACACACGCGACGATTCCCCCACAGATTGAGGAGTATGTCTGTGCTGCATTGGGCCTCGGTGTGGCTCCAATCTCGAATCAGGTGATTCAGCGTGACCGCCATGCGCACTTTATGACCACCCTGGCCCTAATCGGCGGCTCGCTGGAGAAAATGGCGCAGGAGATTCGCCACTTACAGCGTACGGAACTCAGCGAGGCCTTTGAGCCGTTTGGCTCCGGCCAGCAGGGGTCGTCCGCCATGCCGCACAAACGCAACCCGGAACTGTGCGAACGTGTCTGTGGTCTAGCACGTGTCTTGCGCGGCTTTGCTGTCACCGCTATGGAGAACGTGGCTCTGTGGCACGAACGCGATATCAGCCATTCTTCAACCGAACGCATCATCTTCCCCGACGGCTGTACGCTGCTGCACTATATGCTGCATATCTTCACCAATGTGATGGACGGCCTGGAAGTCAGCAAAGAGCGTATGCTGGCGAACCTGAACATGACTGGCGGTCTGGTCTTCTCGCAACGTATCCTGTTGGCTCTGATTGATAAGGGCGTGGGCCGGCAAGAGGCGTACAAGATGGTTCAGCGTAATGCGAAAAAAGTTTGGGGCAAAACGTTCTTGGGCGCTGCTACAAGCGAAAATGCCCTGTTGCCCCTGGCCTTGGAACTCAGCAAAGATCCAGAGGTTGCGCAGTATCTCTCGGTGGACGAGCTGAAGGCGCTGACCAACATGGATTACTATATACAATACATCGACACGGCCTTTCAGCGGGTTGGGTTGTAGCAAACAAGGATACATTTTTACTATGGCCGATGAAGTGCAGCAGCGCAAAGCGGAACACGTTCAGATTGCCCTGCAACAGGATCTTGCCGCGCCCCAGGCCGCCAGTTGGCGGGACATTCGCCTGGTCCACCAAGCCTTGCCGGAGGTCGATCTAGACGCGCTCGACACGTCTGTGTGCTTCCTCGGCCATACCTTGAAGTATCCCATCTTAATCTCTGCCATGACTGGCGGGCATCCCGATGTCACCAGGATCAATCGCAACCTGGCGCTGGCGGCTGAACGCTATGGGTTGGCTCTTGGTGTGGGCAGCCAACGCGCTGGCATTCTCAATCCTGCTGTGGCAGCCAGCTACGCAGTCACGCGTCAGACCGCGCCCAATGCATTCTTGATTGCCAACGTTGGTGCACCTCAACTCATTCCCCAGACGCGTTCAGCAGCATTCACGTTAGCGCAAGTGCAGGACGCGATTGGTATGATCGAGGCCAACGCCCTGGCCGTACACATGAACAGCTTGCAAGAGGCCGCGCAGCCCGAAGGCGATAGACGTGCTGTAGGCGAGGTGGACGCGCTCAAAAGGCTCGTCGAGCAGATTACCTTGCCCATCATCGCCAAAGAGACGGGCGCAGGCATCTGTCGCGAACAGGCGCTTCTGTTGCACAGTTGTGGGGTCGCTGCCATCGACGTAGGTGGCGCAGGCGGCAGCAGTATGTCAGCCATGGAAGCTGCGCGGGCGACTGAACGTGGCGATGAGCACATGCGAGCAATTGGCCTGCTCTACCGTGACTGGGGTATCGCCACACCAATCAGTCTGATTGAAGCGAGCGTGGCTGATCTGCCTTTGATCGCTACAGGTGGCGTGCGCAGCGGCCTGGACATCGCTCGCGCCCTGGCCCTTAGTGCATCCCTGGTTGGGCTAGCTTTCCCTTTCCTCAAAGCTGCCAATGAAAGTTTCGAGGCCGTCTGTGAAGTGCTGGATGGCCTGATCCTCGAACTACAGGTAGCCATGCAATTGAGCGGTGCGGTCAATATCGCCGCTATGCGTCAAGTGGATGTGGTCGTGACGGGTGAAACCTACCACTGGCTCAAGTTACGCGGATTCGAGGAGATGCTGTATGGGCTGGCACAGCGCAGGAAAAAATAGACACAGACATTATCTATACAAACGATACAATACCGATTTTTTACGGGACGTCTTGTTTGGAGTCACAAAATCTGATGCCATTGGGGAACAGACCAGTTCACCAATGGCATCAGATTTTGGATAACTCACGTCTTAAGGCACTGGTATCTCAGCGACTTCGTGAGTGGCGTCAACTGGGAGTGCCTCAGCAGCTTCCGGTGTGCCTTTTTTGTTGGATCGCCAGTGCCGCAATGTGCCAGGGTCATTGCAGAAGAGCCACCAGAGTGCGCCTCCTGCCAGCAGTACCAGAAGTGGCTCGATAGGAGCGCGGAAACGCATATTGCTATAAAAGAGTACATTCTCTGCAATGGTAAAAGCGAGCACAAGGTAGACCCCAACGAGCTGCTTCCAACGTCGTTTCAAGGTCACAAACAGGCCCACAGCCGCCATAGCAAAGATTGGCCACGTTTCGATAGGGATTAGTAACACGAGAATCCGCGAAGTGAGCCGATTGGGAAATTCGCCCATTGGAAGAGCCGATAATTCAAATGTGTAGCTCAAAGGTTTCCACATATTGATCAGGTGTTGACCCATCAGATACACCACACCAGCAGGATGAGAGCGCATCCAAGTAATAGCTCGTGCCGTATCCGCTGCATCGCGCTGTGGTGTATACGCAATTTCGTCGTGAATCATGGAACCCTTGGGTGGATTCCACATAGCAGAGCCATGCAACACACCATCGTTATACGACCCAAGCAACACCTCTCCTATACCTGTAGCGACAAGTACAAAAGAATGCGAGACGCGATAATTGCGTATGGTCCAGGGAGCTACGAGGCACGCCGCTAAACAGGTGAGGAGCATCGTATTTTTCGCCACTACGCGCCAGGGGACAGCGTACGCACGCACGACAAAAACAGCCCAGATGATGAGTAGAACCAGAAAACCCACGCCGTTAGGGCGTGCCAGGGTCATCAGCCCAAGCACAATTCCACTGACAATAGACCAGGTATAGCGACGCCAGAAGCCCTTGAGACCTCGCATATTCTCACATTGTTTGTACAATGGAAGCGAGATTTGAAGTCGATAGAGTGCATAGGCAAAAAAAGTGAGCAGAAACGTGTAAAGAGATTCAGTAAACAGCCACCCATCATAGAGGAAGAGACCGGTGTAAACGGCGGCGATCAAGCCAGCCACCAAGCCGATACGCCTGCCAAACAGGTCGCGTGCAAAAAGGTAGATCAAAATACATGTTCCCGAACCCAGGAAACAGTAAAAAAGTCGTGGATACAAGGGATTTCCCCCCGACACAACATTAGCGTTCCAACCCACAATAGCATAAATGCCCGCCATAATAAACGACCACAACGGAGAGCGGCTCACAGTTGATACTGCACCATGGTAACAATAACAGTGCTCGGTGAGCATGTTTCCCGCGATTTTATAATACAGAAAGGCATCATATCTAGGATAATACCCTTGTGCAACCGTAACATTGTAGATAACGCGTACAAGTAAAGCTAGGCAGAAGACGCTTAGCACAGGAATATACGTCTTGAGACGTTTCATTTGGATGTATCTCTCTTTTTGATGCTTTTAGCACGACAATTGCTATGTAGAATAAATTTGGAAAACCAGTTGTCTGCGTGTCCCGCAAGGTTTCTGCGGGGTTGTTTCTCTTTACAAAAGCGCAGATGTAGGCTTTATTATGAGCTGATGCGTTTAGCATAGCACAGAAATTGTCCTGGAAACAAAGAGAAACATCCTGGCTAGCCAGATTGTCTCAGAACAACCTTAGCGGAAAGATGTACGCGCCTGTTCAAAATCCTCTGGTGTATTCACATTCATAAACGAGCGTAGTTCAGGATCAGTCACACGCAACTGCTCTTCTTCCAGGAAGCGCACAGGTGCGCGATCCAGCAGTGCCCTAGGGTCGCGTCGTCCCTCCCTCAGACATGCCTCGATGGTGGGCAGGATAGCACGGGGGTAGCGGGCCAGCAGTACTTGGGGAATGCCATGTACACGCGGGATCAGTATCTCGTCGGTCAGCGGGAGTGCGGCTAGCCACGCAAGCAGTGTCGGCTGCACACAGGGCAGATCGACGGCCATGACTAGCGCGTGCGAGAGGGTTGTGGCTCGTAAGCCGCTGGCGAGGCCCATGAGCGGCCCCTGGTCGGGTATGTGATCGTAGACGAGTCGCCAGCAGACAGAGGAAAGCGACGAGTACTCCTGGCCGCTTGTTTCATCGCGTGCGACAAGGAGTACTTCGGGACACATAGCAGCGAGCAGCGTTGCAAGCTGCTCCACAAACGTGCGTGAGATTGCACCGGGAACTGGCAACATGGCTTTGTTCGTGCCCATGCGCCGACTGCGACCTCCCGCCAGAATAATCCCGGCCACACCTCTAGCCACATCTGGTGAAGAAGAGACGAAGGCTAGCTCCGTCTCTCCATTCGGGATACTGTGAGGCAAGCTCATTGCTTCTCCTCAAGCATTCTAGCGCGAAGAGGCGGCTTTGCGCTTGCTGCTCTTAGGAATATACTGATCGCGTTTCTGCATGTGCGTATAGTAGTCTTTTTCTTGCACATACTTTCTAAAGCGATGCACTACGAAAAGGATAGCCCAAACAACCAGGCTCAGCACCCACAGGTAGCGCCAGAAACGCCAGGCAAAGAAAAACTGATCCAAGTATGCACGCGAAAAGATCAAAGGCAGCCCGATCACGCAAATCACCGCCAGCCAGCCCAAGTAGCGATCCAGCATGTATTTGACCCATGGGCGATTTTTTGTAAAACGCTTGCGACCCTCTACCGAATAGTAGAAGGCGACCAAAAGGCCCAGGGCACAGAAAATGATCCAGAGTGGATAAAAATGGAAATGTTCTGATGCTGGTCCACCGTCAAAGCAGCCCGTTGCCGTGCATGGATCTTGAAACAAAAAGGTAGACCAGTTATTAGGAAAGCTAAAATGCATCGCGTTTTCGCCCCTTCTAGAAATTGTGTCAGTACGTTGAAGACAATATAGCATGCTTGTGAGCAACAGGCAAGTAAGTATGCCCCAAAAGGAAGAGGTAAGAGTTTGATGTTATGGATGACGGTTGTGGTCAACGACGTTGACCACAACCGTCATCCATAACATCAAAGCGCTTTGTGTTTGGCATCACGGGAACTTTTCCAGCAGTCGGATAGCTGGCTAACCTACCTTACTCTGGATATTCCCAGCGAGCAAGCCACCTACGATATGGGCATTAGCAACGCGGGCGTGGTTCGCCTAGCCCCCTTCGGTACAGCACCGATGGCAATTATTGACGCCACACGCACGCAAAATTTGCCCACCTGGCTCCTAACGCTGCCTCTTAATACTCCTCAGTGGGTTGAAGCTGGTCTGGTGGTCGCCCTGGCAGGGTTGCTTATGTTCTTCTTGGTTCGGCGTCGCAAAGCAAAGCACTCTGCCAATGTAGTGAGCTAAACTCTCCCTAACATGTCATGTATTACAACATATATGACATGTCTATTCTTTTGAGGAGAGAATCGGGCCAATCCCCTCGTCACGTGTGCGATGCACCCCGGCAGTCTCTTTGATCCCGCCTTCAGGATAGACGAGTAGCGCCTCGCGCTCTGGTAACAAGCTAGCAACCTCTTTGAGTACCGCATCCAGGAATTGATCCTCTGGCACAGTCCTGACTGCGATGCCCTTACGGAAGATCACGCCGCGTCCCTTGCCGCCAGCCAGGCCAACATCAGCATCACGCGACTCGCCCGGCCCGTTGACCACGCAGCCCATGACTGCAACCTGGATAGGCGTCTCGACCTTGGACAGACGCCTCTCGACTTCGTTGGCCACGCTCACCACGTCGATCTCGACGCGTCCACACGAGGGGCAGGAGACGAAGGTTACGCCACGATTGCGCAGTTCCAGCGAACGTAGAATCTCATACGCCACAGGAATCTCTTCCTCCGGCTCAGCACTTAGACTCACACGCATGGTATCGCCGATACCCTGAGCCAGCAACAAGCTAAGGCCCACCGCTGATTTCACGGAACCGCTGACGAGCGTGCCAGCCTCGGTAATGCCCAGGTGGACCGGATAATCCGAACGCTCAGAGAAGCGACGATACGCCTCCACCGCAGTGAGCGGCGTCGAGGACTTTAGCGATACCTTGATTTCGTGATAATCCAGTTCCTCACACCAGCCAATATACTCCAGCGCCTTGCTCACCATGCGCTCGGCCAACAGTTCGCGTTCGCGTCGCCTCGCCTCGGCAGGATCAGAACGTTCAAGCGTGCCATCGTCGCGCAGACGCACCTGAATACGCTCCATTTGCCCACGCTGGTCCAGTGCGTCAATCGAACCAGAGTTCACGCCGATCCGCATAGCCACGCCGCGCTCTTTGCAGGCCCGCACAATCTCATCGAGCGACTGACGCCCGTTAATCAGGTTGCCTGGATTGATACGCACGCAATCAACGCCCTGGCGAATAGACTCCAGGGCCAGCGAGTGTTTATAGTGAATATCCGCCACGAGCGGAATATGGATCTGCTTCTTGATCGCACTAATAGCCAGCGCGTCCTCTTCTTCGGGTACAGCCACGCGTACCAATTCGCATCCTACTTCTTCCAAACGATGGATCTGGGCAACCGTGCTCGCCACGTCGCGGGTATAGGTCGTGGTCATCGACTGCACCGCAATTGGCGCGTTGCCACCAATGGCCAGGTTGCCAACATGTATTTGTCGGGTTTTACGTCGCATAGGTTTTATAGGCTCCATGTATAAAAACAGAGTCGATTGCTTACTCTCCCTACGGCTTGTAACAGCAGGGAGAGCAAGCAACAATCTGAAGTTTAACCGTTCCAATGTAAGACATCGCTTACAGTAATCACTACCATCAGCGTGAGAAGGATCGCCATGCCAGCCAAGTTGATGATCCCTTCCACTTCGGGCTTGAGGCGTTTGCCTCCGCGTAGCAACTCGACCAGGATCAAGAAGATGCGCCCACCATCCAGCGCGGGGAATGGCAGAATGTTTACAATCGCTAAGTTGAGATTGAGAATCGCCGTCAGGCTCAGGATATACCACCAACCCTGACTAGGTACACTCTGCGCCACCTGACCCGTCAGTTGGACAATGCCCACTGGCCCAATGAGTTGTGGCTTGACCGCACCGGTAATCATCTGACCAATCCCAGTCATAAACTGGCCGGTCACGTTCACTGTTTCGACAGCACCCCTATAAGGAGCTTGCCAGAACGGATATTTGATCAAGGTCACGTTATTTGTCACTGTAATGCCCATCGCGCCGTGGCCTTGTGCTGGATTTACGAGAGCGTTGACCGTTGTCGTAAAGGTTGTTTGCTGACCTGCATGGCGAGCCACAACCACAATTGCCACCGTTTTGTCATTGCGATGCTGGCCGACAATCGTCTGCGTGGTCGTGACTATATCGCCCCATTCATGGACACTCTGACCATTCAGCGAAATGAACGTATCACCCGCTTTTAGACCGGCTGCCTGAGCGGGCGAGCCAGCAACGATGGTACCGACCTGAGGTGGCGTCAGTGGCTTGCCCGCGCCAAAGGCAAACATAAAGAGCACCATAGCTAGGATCACGTTCATCGTGACACCAGCCACTAGCACGATAATGCGTTTGCCCGCAGTCTTGGCTGCGAAACTGCCTGGATCGTAATGCCCGTCCTCATCACTGGGATCGCCATTCTCGCCAGGCATACGCACAAAACCGCCGATTGGCAGCCAGTTGATCGAGTAGATCGTGCGATGCTGCTCCGTCGAGGGCACGCTTACGCCGCCACTCGCGCCACTAAATGGCGATTGTTTCTCTCTGCCATAGGAATCTTCCGCATCGCGTGGGCCGCCAAACCAGATGACTTCCCAGCCGCCGCTCGCGCGTTTGCGGAAACCCACCAGACGCGGGGGAAGGCCCAAGCCAAATTCCTCAACTCGAATACCCGCCCACTTTGCGGTAAGAAAGTGTCCTAACTCGTGGATCAGCACACAGATACCAAAAACAGGAATGGCAGCCAGTAAGTACCAGTTATTCATACAACTTCCCTCGCAAAACTCTGCTTATACAGCGCTAGTGTAGTTTGGCGTGCCCAGGCACAGGCTTCTAGAATAGCAGTCACGTCCGGGTTGACCACGGGTTGGTGCCGCTCTAGAACATTTTCAATCAGCGCTGCAATATCTAATAATCCGATTTTACCCGCCAGGAAAAGCGCCACCGCTTCTTCATCCACGCCTACTAAGACACTAGGGTATGTACCCCCGCGCTGAGCTGCTTCGAGTGCTAAACGGAAACAGGGAAAACGTGCCTGATCCAGTGCCTCAAAGTGCAATAGCCCCACGTCGGGCCAGTTGAGATCACGCAACAAGCCAGTGCCAGCCGTATCTAGACGTGCAGGATAGCTCAGAGCATTCAAGATAGGCAGGTGCATTGTAGGCAAGCTGGCCTGCATCTTCATCGATCCATCTCTATACTCAACCATTGAATGGATAATGCTTTCCGGCTGCACCACCACCTCAATCTTCTCATATGGGACGCCGAAAAGCCAATGGGCCTCGATCACTTCCAGCGCTTTATTCATCAGAGTAGCTGAATCAATCGTGATCTTCGGTCCCATGCTCCATGTAGGATGCGCCAAAGCCTGTTCCACCGTCACTGAACGAATTTCTTCTAATGTAGAGCGCCGGAAAGGTCCGCCTGACGCTGTAATCAGTAGACGGCGTACATCTGCGATCTCTTCGCCGCGTAAGCACTGCCAGAGAGCACTGTGTTCACTATCGACGGGCAGAATGGGTACGCCCGCCTGCCGCGCTGCCTCCATCACCAGATGTCCGCCCATAACCAGCGTCTCTTTGTTTGCCAGGGCTATCGTTTTTCCGGCGCGGATCGCGGCTAGCGTGGGGTTCAGGCCCACCAGACCCGAAGTCGCTGCTACCACAATATCCGCTTCAGGCAGTGTGGCAACTTCCAATAATCCCTGCTCGCCCAACAACACATTGGGCAGAGCTGCCCGTGCAGCCTGAGCCACCTCCGTGGATTCAGCAAAACAGGCGGTGACAGGCACGTTGAATTCGCGGGCCTGGCTGGCTAACAACGTTATATTCTGGCGTGCTGCCAGAGCCACCACGCGAAAATGGTCAGGGAAACAGCGCACAACATCCAACGTCTGCTGGCCAATCGATCCGGTGCTTCCCAATAAAGCGATCCGCCGAGGAAAACTGGTCATTATTTTTTATCTCAAGAGCAGAAATGTGGTCTGCTTGTCCCTCATTTAAGAATAAGACGAACAGAGAGTTCATCTCTCTTACAAATTATAACACGAGCCGATAGAGCCAACTTCCCTCTCTACCATAGGTCCAGCGAGTACTATCTACCACTTGAGTCTTATATTTTTCCGATAAGCTGTGCAAAGATATAGACCACAAGTACCGCAAAAAGGAGGCTATCGATCCGATCCAGGATACCGCCGTGGCCGGGGAAAAATTCGCCGCTATCCTTCACACCTGTTTGGCGCTTAATCAGCGACTCCGCAAGGTCGCCCAGGGTCGCAGCCACACCAACCAACAAGCCGAGCAAGACCGCCAGATACCAGGGCACACCCATCGGCAGCGTCGTGAAAAGGATGGTAGCAATCACGGAGAAGATCAGACCGCCGAACACCCCTTCCCAGGTTTTGCCGGGACTAATGTTGGGGGCAAGCTTATGTCGGCCAAAGAAGTGGCCTGCGAAGAAAGCGCCTGTATCAAAGCCCCACACGCCGCCAAACACCGTGAGCAGCCACCAGAGGCCATCGTTATGATTGAAGCCTACCGGAAATCCGCGCAACAGCAGCATAACACTGATCGGCCAGCCGAGATAAATCGCGATGGCGATGGTCAATGACCAGTCAACCATCGCCCCCTCCAGTTTCTCGCGGACAAAGAGGAAAGGAAACGAGAGTAACAGAGCCGCACTGATCCCAATTTCCAGCAGCGGCAGGCGCTGTTGTGGGAGCATGGCAGCCACCAGAAAGAGGAACGAGAGCGCGAGGCTCACCAGGATCACCGGGTGATATCCTTTGTGTAGCATCATCGTATGCAACTCACGAATAGCCAGTACCGTTAGCAGAGCGGCGGCAGCAAAAGCCCACCAGCCGCCTAGCCAGAGCACAGCTAGTACAATTGGAATGCCCACCAGGGCCGTAAGACTCCTCAGGCCAACAGACTGAAACCATTGTCTGTTGGCTTTCTCCTGACCATCTGGTTCTTTATTTTGCTTATTTGCCTGTTGCACGCGTGTTCCTGGTTGTGCGCTCTAAAGGCGCACTGCTAGCTGAGCACCCTTATAAGGACGCGACAATGTTGTATATTATGATGCCGAAAGACCCCCATAACGCCGTTGCCGCTTCTGTAAACTGTCAAGCGCAGCCAGCAGATCCTCACGTCCGAAGTCCGGCCAGAGGGTCGGGGTCGCATAATATTCGCTGTAGGCGGATTGCCAGAGCAGGAAATTGCTCACGCGCATCTCACCGGCTGTGCGGATCACCATTTCAGGGTCGGGCAGATCGCGGGTATAGAGATAGGAACTGATTAATTCTTCGGTAATTGAATCGGGATCGCGTCCATCGGCGATAATCTGGCGCACGGCATCCACGAGTTCGGCCCGTCCGCCATAGTTAAAGCAAACATTTACATCGATTTCCGTATTATTCTTCGTTAGCTCTACTGCATCACCAATAGCGCTTTGAAGATCAGGAGGAAGATTATACAGGCGGCCAAGGTGACGCAGGCGCACCCCCTCTTTATGCAACCTCTGCAATTGTAGGCGGAGAGTTTCCCACACTAAGCGCATCAAGCCATCCACTTCAGCTTTGGGGCGAGTCCAGTTTTCCGTTGAGAAAACATAAACACTCAACATCTCAATATGCTCATCGCGAGCACATTCAACCACACGCAGGAGAGCATCTACCCCTGCCTTATGGCCAACCAGACGCGGCAAGTGGCGTTTCGTAGCCCAGCGACCATTGCCATCCATGATGATAGCTAAATGACGCACCTGGGGCTGCGATTCAGTGGCAGAGCACGAATCGGTTGCGGGTTGCGACTGCGTTTTTTCTTTTCCCTGTGAAGAGAAAAGACCTTGTAACCTGGTCAAATCAGACCTCCATAATTTCCTGTTCCTTGGTTTTCCCGATCTTATCCATCTCATCGATGAAACGATCAGTGAGCTTTTGTAAACGTTCTGTGCTCCGTTTCAGCTCGTCCTCGGAAATCTCTTTCTTTTTCTCACGATCACGCAATTTATCGTGAGCATCACGACGAACATTACGAACTGCTACTTTATGCTCATCCAATTTCTTATGGACCGTTTTGACCATATCCCGGCGGCGCTCTTCGTTCATTGGAGGGATAGCGAGACGAATAACCTGGCCGTCATTGCTCGGATTAATTCCCAGATCCGATTTCTGAATGGCCTTCTCGATATCCACCAACGTTTTGCGATCCCACGGCTGGATCAGCAACATACGCGCATCCGGCACAGAAATTGTTGCAACCTGGCTTACGGGTGTAGGCGTACCATAGTAATCGACGGTGATGCGGTCAACCAGCGCAGCACTGGCGCGACCAGTACGAATAGCGGCGAAATCCTGTTTTAAGACATCAATCGCCTTTTGCATACGCCTGTCGGCATCGCCGAAAAGATCATCTACCATAGTTATGCTCCCTTTATGAGGACGCTTGTTGCGCCCTGGTTTCTGCAAAACGTAGCCCCATACATCCAGTGCATGCGAGCGCACGTATGCGTCAACAACTCGTACTCCACTGCGGTTCTTCTATATCATGGACTAGCGTACCATATTTTTGGCCGCGCACGATAGCTTCTAGGGCACCTTCATCATTGAGGTTAAAGACCACAATGGGCAGGTGGTTATCCTTACAGAGCGAGAGTGCTGTGCTATCCATGACCTTTAACCCCATATTCAAGGCCCGCATGTAGCTCAATTCCTCAAACTTCTGGGCCTGTGGATTACGCATGGGATCATCAGTGTAGACGCCATCTACCTTGGTTGCTTTGAGCAAAACCTGAGCATTGAGTTCGACAGCCCGCAGAGCTGCTGCCGTATCCGTGGTGAAAAAAGGATTGCCGCTACCAGCCGCGAGGATGATCGTGCGCCCTTTCTCCAGATGACGCATTGCACGCCGACGAATATATGGCTCGGCAACCGGAGGCATCTCAATTGCGGTTTGCACCCGTGTCACCATGCCGAGCTTCTCCATCGCGTCCTGCATCACAAGCGAATTCATCACAGTGGCTAGCATGCCTACATAATCGGCGGTGCCACGATCAATACCCGTCGCCGCTGCATCAGCGCCGCGCCAGATATTGCCGCCACCAACGACAATCGCAACCGCGACTCCGAGATCATAGACACGCTTGATCTCACCAGAGATGCGCCGTACTGTGTCCGCGTCAATGCCAGAGCCGTTGCGGGGACACAGTGCCTCACCACTCAATTTGAGCAGAATACGCTGATATTTGAAAGATGAAACCTCTTGAGACATAACCGTGACACTCCCATGCGTACGTACCTAGGCGACCTTGCCATTGCGCTCAGCCGCCCAATCAGTGTAAGTATACCTGCGAATAGGAACCCTCCTTATTCCGCTTTGGCAAACAGCTTAGCACTGTTCTTTGTGTCAAAGCGGAGGGGAGTGTTGTTATTCGGCCAGCATGAAACGACTGAAACGTCGCACGATAATGTTTTCACCTGTCTCGGCGATGACCTTACGCACCAGATCACTGACGGTCATGGCATCATCCTTGATGAAAGGTTGCATCATTAGCACCTGCTCATTAAAGACCTTTTTGAGTTTCCCGCTAATGACTTCTTCGCGCTTGGACTCTGGGACACGAGCAAGACTCTCGTCCTCCAGCACCTTCTTGCGTTCCGCCTCAACAATGTCGGTAGGCACGTCTTCAAAGTTGACATACTTGGGTGCAATACCGGCAATCTGCAAAGACAGATCGCGGGCCAAAGCCTGGAAGCCCTCACTGCGTGCCACAAAATCGGTGCTACAGTTCATCTCCAGTAGAACCCCTACGCTGTTGTTGTGATGCACATACGAGAAAACGCCACCCTGCTTGGTTTCGCGCCCGGCAGCAATCATTTTCTCAGCTTTGCGGTCACTCTTGGCCTCAAGAATTTTGACCGCCTCATCCCAACCCTTAGCATCGGTCAGGGCATTCTTACAATCGGCAAATGTCGCATTGGTCTGCTCACGCAACTTCTTTACATCTGCGGCAGTATACTCCATGGTCTCTATCTCCTCAATACTCACTGTGTATATTACTCAGGTGCCTGCGGAAAGTCCATCGTCTCTGACCGCTCAATCTGGTCCTGAGTGCTTGACAAATTTTTGCGTGTATGGTGTGGCCGTGATTGTATGGAACACCGGAGGCTAGCGCCGGCGCTCCATGCGAGTGGCAAATTGGCAAGATGAAGCGGGAGAAAGGGCCAGCAAGTCCTCTGTCGGACGGCCCGCTCTCCCGCCTTGCGTTCTGTGCTAGTGCGCGTCCTGCGCAGCCAGTTCAGGCTCAGCAGCAGCTTCAGCCGGTGCCTCAACAACTGGCACCTCAGCAACCGGTGCTTCAGCGATAGGCGTCTCAACAACCGGTGCTTCTTCCACACCCTCAAGCGCAGCTTGAGCAATCTCAGCAGTTGTAGCGGCACCAATAAACTCAGTAACTTCGTCATCTTCGCGTGGTTCCGCATCTTTGCGTTGCGCATCCAGTTCGCGACGGCCCTCGATCACGGCGTCGGCGATCTTGGCGCAGAGCAAGCGAACCGCACGAATGGCGTCGTCGTTAGCTGGGATGGGAAAATCCATCTCATCGGGATCGCAGTTGGTATCGGCCAATGCAATCACTGGGATCTCCAGACGCCGAGCCTCCAGGATTGCGGTGCGCTCTTTGCGTGTGTCCACGATAAAGATCGCGGTTGGCAGGCGGCGCATATCCTTAATGCCGCCAAGAATGCGCTCCAGGCGAGCCATATCGTCCTGTAAGTGCTGCACTTCTTTCTTGGGCAAGCGTTCAAAATCCCCACGATCACGCCGCGTCTCAAGCTCACGCAGGTAACGGATGCGTAATTGAATGGTTTGGAAGTTGGTCAACATGCCACCCAGCCAGCGCTGGTTGACGAAGTACATGCCACAGCGCCGTGCTTCTTCGGCTACGGCTTCCTGGGCCTGCTTCTTCGTGCCGACAAACAGAATGGTGCCACCCTCGGCGGCGGTCTGTTCTACAAATTTGTACGCCTCATTGAGGCGCGTTACTGTCTGTTGGAGATCGATGATATGGATGCCATTGCGGTCCATGAAAATGAACTGCTGCATTTTTGGATTCCAACGACGCGTTTGGTGACCAAAGTGTACGCCAGCTTCAAGAAGCTGCTTCATTGAGATAATGTTTGCCAAAAAAGGACCTCCCTTTGATCCGCCGCTCTCGTCTTATTAATGGAACGGTACCCAACGGCCATAATGAAGTGCAACTTCACCTAACCCCTACCAATATGTGAGGCATACCAGGGTATCCACCAATCGGAGAGCGTGTGTATTTCATTTTTTACGCTCGTACCGTGCAGGTTCTTTCCACCCCGATGGAAGCATGAAAAACATCCCCTTATGAGTCGAGGTTCTTCAGCTTGCGGGCAAAATGGCTCACGGCTTTTGTAACGTTGCCAGTTTAACACTTTGCTTCCATACAGTCAAGAAATACGCCCAAGCGCAAGTACTCATCGCTCTTAAATCTCTCAATCTCCAAAAACTCCCAACCAAAAACTTGACAGGATTATCAAGGGCTGGTATACTTCTTTTTGTTAGAGACATAGGCGTCTCTGGTCAATACATCTGATCTCGTAGCTCAGTGGATAGAGCGACAGTTTGCGGAACTGTAGGCCGGAGGTTCAAGTCCTCTCGGGATCACTTAATAGGTATGAAAAGCCGCTTTCCTACACTTCGGAGGGGAAGCGGCTTTTATGTTGTTCTGAGCTGGTTTGCTCCTCCGTTCTTTTCCAACCGTTACTTATCTCTGCTATGCCTCGTTTTTAGCGTGGATGTTCAGCAAAAATCCATATAACAGAAACCTTTTTAGGATAATACAAAGCAATGAAACGTCTCAAACCCATCTTGCCTGCCTTGTGTGTCTTTTGCCTGGCACTGCTTGTACGAATTATATATAATCTCACAGTCGCCCGTGACTATTTCCCCAAATATGACTCTGGTCAGTATCAAGCTATTGCGTTTAATCTGCTCGACGAGCATTGCTTTTGCTTGCACCCCTTTGTGCCTATTGTGGATCGTGCCCCCCTCTGGCCCTGGCTTATCGCTGAGGTCGCGCTGATTTTTGGGCGTGCCAATATCTATGATCGTCTCTTTTTATGTGCTCTTGGTGCAGGAACCTGCTTGTTTCTCTACTTGTTTGCCCACGATCTTTTTGGGAAACGTATCGGCTTTGTCGCTGGCCTGATCGCTTGTATCTATCCCGCGCTCTACATCTATGATGGCTGGATGTATACCGAATCACTGTATACATTCTTACTCATCGCAATTTGCTATTGTGTCTTGTGCATCCAACGCGGCAAGGATCAGCAACGTACCCGCCTGTGGATTGTGTGTGGCGTGCTACTTGCACTGCTCTCGCTCACCCGCCCAAATGGGATCATTCTGATCGTATTGTTCATCGTCTGGACCATTTTTATGCACTGGCGCAAAGTGCTATGCAAACATACGCTAAGAAATGTCGCATTGACCACCCTGATCGCGTGCGCCTTGATTGCTCCCTGGACCATCCGTAACTATCACGTCTCACACAGTTTTGTGCCTATTGCAACTGGCGATGGCACTGTGCTGCTTGGTGCTTACAACGACAAGACGCTGACCGATCCAGGCTCCCTGGGTAGTTGGAGCAATCCGCTACACGCTACCACTCAGACATCCGCAACTCTCAAACCGTTTCTGCCCTATCTCTTTTCCTGCAACCCAGTCTGCGAAATACAACGTGAAGATGCCTCAAAGAACGCGGCATTTCAGTGGATACGCACCCATCTCAGCTCCATGCCGGCTATGCTGGTTTATCACTTGCGCAATTTATGGACGCCTATTACGCCTGAAGCAGATCTGCCCATGTATCGCTTTCCTCAACAAACCTCAGCGCAATTTGTGCTGG
>JBDTBU010000126.1:0-17732 GCA_039923935.1 Ktedonobacteraceae bacterium
AAGAAGAAGCGCAACCAGCAGAGCGCTGAATACACCACCTCTGCCTTGAAGTGGGATGGCAAGCACCTTCTCCTTGCGAAAATGGCAGAACCATTGCACATTGTGTGGTCGCGTCCCTTGCCCAAAGGCAGCAAACCGAGCACCGTCACCGTCTCCAAAGACGCGGCTGATCGCTACTTTGTCTCCATCCTGGTTGAGCAGGATATTCCCCATCTCACGCCAGTTGAGCAGACCGTTGGGGTTGATCTGGGCTTGAAAGACGTCGTGATCCTCTCCACTGGTGAGAAGGTGGGCAATCCCCACTTCTTCGTCAAGGATGAGAAGAAATTGGCGAAAGCCCAACGGAAACTCGCCAAGAAACAAAAAGGCTCCAAGAACAGAGCGAAAGCCGCCAAGAAGGTGGCTCGTGTCCATGCCAGAATAGCGGATCGTCGCCGTGATTTCCTGCACAAGCTCTCCACCCGCCTGATCCGTGAAAATCAAACGATCTGTGTCGAGAGTCTGGCAGTCAAGAACATGGTCAAGAATCACACGCTTGCCAAGGCCATCAGTGATGTCGGTTGGTCTGAGTTCGTGTCCCAATTGGAATACAAAGCGGAATGGTATGGCAGGAACGTGGTCAAGATTGACCGATGGTACCCATCGAGTAAGCGCTGCTCTACCTGTGGGCATATTCTCGACTCCCTTTCTCTGGATGTCCGAGAGTGGACCTGTCCTGAGTGCGGCGTTGTCCATGACCGCGATATCAACGCTGTACAGAATGTGCATGCCGCCGGGCTGGCGGTATTTGAAGGCTCTGGAGAGGCTGTTAGACCTGGGAGGGCGAAAGCCCAAGCTGGCAAGCCTCGTCGAAAGAGCAAATCCCACTCGTGAGGGTGGGAATCCCCTGCCATTCCAGGCATGGGGAGGATGTCAAGACAGCATACCTTCAGAGGGCTGACGAAGAGGAAGGGCCAGTTCGGAGTGTTCGGGCCTGGTTATCCATTCCAGAACCAAACAAGCTCAGCCCTGGTTCGTAGGCTGTTGCTGCACCTCTGAAACACCCTGCGCTTTCGGTGTAGCATAGCAGTTCTCAGGCGCAAATGCAAGCAATGTGTTGTGGCCCTCAGGGCAATCGCATCTAAATAACCCCATCCAGAATACGCAAGAGATAGTCATTGTTCCAGCGAGCTTTGAGACGCTTGGCATGGATGCCGACACGAGACGACTTTTCCTGACGCAAGAAATTGAGGCTGATATGGCGTAACACCGCGAGGTTTTCATCGGCATGCCTGGTCCTCACCCGTGACTCATCTTCCCGAATAGCGACATCGAGCACCCAATGCAGGCTATTTTCAATCCCCCAGTGGCTTCGGACAGCGGTGGCAAACGTTTTGACTGAGGAAAAACTGAGCAAGAAAGAGCGGGTTTCTTTGGTGGTCTTGTGCTCCATCCGCCCCTCCGCACGAACCACCTCAATCCCTCGCAGACCTTTCCACTTCCCCTCTGGGTCAAGATACGCCAAAATCTCAGGATCACTCAAGGTCCAGTACTCTCGCATTTCAAGCCGACCGTGACCTTTCTCAACCCGTCGATCCGACTCCCAGTGGTGGTCCGCAAAGCCGTCTTTTTCTGCCAGAGCAAAGGTCGCTTTCACCTCGTCAGACAGGTTCCCCTGATTGTCTTTGAGCGCCAAGGCACAGTCGCTTTCTTGCTCGATGATCTGCTCAGCAATCTTGGTTTGGGTTCCCGTCGCATCAATGGTGACAATGCAGCCAGCCAACGCCAATTGCCGTAAGAGAACGGGGATGGTGGTGATCTCGTTCGACTTCTCTTCTGTCGCTATCTGAGCCAAGACCAAACGATTTTCCACGGCCCAGGCACTCACCATATGCAAGGCTTTCTTCTCCGACGCATGGTCATGCGAACGACGGAGCGTTTTTCCGTCGATTACGATCACTCCTTTCACCGTTTTGCTGATCCCCTGCACCCATTGCACAAAACGTGCCTCAAACTGTTTTGGATCGATGAGCGCGAAGACTCGCCCAAAAGTGTCATGAGACGGAATCCCATTGAGCAGATCGAGCAACTTGGTGAACCAGGCTTGTTTCGCCTTGCCACATTCTACGATTTCTACCCATCCTTCCGCTCCACAGATAGCCAGAATGATGCTATCTCCTAAGCGATGTCGTTTGGTTCGTTCCATACGGAGGTCTTCGACCTGGCGAAAAATGGTTTCCAGGTCTCGTACGCTTCCATCTTCCATCTCACTATCTCCTGCTTTTTTGCCTTGATTCTCCCACCTCCCCTTCCTTTGGAAATAGTACTGATAACGTTTCTCTGATGAGGGGAAGCCATGCCGCATAGGGGAGCAGATCTTGGGGCACATCTCTCGCCTACGTGGATAGTTCACACATGCTGCCATGGCTCTGTGGTCTGACCCAGGAAGGATGCGCAAAAGCGACGGGAAGATCCTTTTGTAGGTCTTGCTGTGTGACAAGAAGGAAACGAGTGCTTTCCGAGAAGAGGGAGCGAGGAGTTATTGAAGAGGCAATCGTGCGACAAGAAGACGGGGTTCGAGCGGAGAGGATGCGCGAGTGTGCTTCTGAAACAGATAAGGAGAGGGCAAATCTTTATACAATTTTAATAGGAAATAGCTTGCAAGGAGTGAGGCAAGAGCATATAATATATCTCGTTGTCTATCTATCTATCTAGTGCCTCATTGTTGCGTTCTCTCAAACAGAAGCGAATAGGTGTGAGGGGAGATGCATAAGAGATTGGCCATCTGGGGGACAGCGATGCGGCACAACGCGCACGTCAAAAGCGTTCAAAGGGTTCTTGAACAGGCAGGTGGGTGGGTGGGTGAGGAACGTCTATGTTGCTTGTACAAGAAGTGGTTGAGAGGAATCATGCTTCACCTGACGAGAAGAGCACAGAATACCCTGAGGCGTTTTCACACGGTTTCTGGTTTGCCTGAGTCACCAGCGGGCGATCCCGTGTGGTGTCTTCACTGCAACGCATTTCTTTCAATGGATGGAAGAAGGCAGCGTGACCAATGACCGACGAGGTGTTGTCGGCAGGTCGTTTGGCTGCCTTGAGAAAGCTGAGAGGATTTGGTAATTTATATGAGCTACCACGATATATTTCCTTCTGAGGGAAACAACAGCAGGTCACCGAAGCCGCCGGTAAAGACCTCTGGATCATTGAGGATGAACGCTTTTGTTCCCAGGAGCGCTTCACATGACGCGGCGGGTTTGGGCATCACGTATCACGGTGAGGCACTGGCGCGTATCCCGTTCCTGGAGCGCGCTGGAGGTTGGATTGTCCTGAGCTTTACCGTCGCGTTTGCTGGCTTTTTGCTTCTCATGAATCTTGTAGGACAGGTTCCTGGACAAAGTTTTCCCTTAAAGAGTATTTCAGACGGCTTGCAGTTTGTTGGAGAAGTCATCGGCCTGGCTTTCACCCTTGCGGTCGCTCTTCGCCTGCGCAAGGCATCGGTCTTGTCTCTTCAGAATCTCAGGCAAAAGGAGGTGAGGAGTGGGCAGATGAACAGCGAGAGGGGAGCTGCTTGGACAGAGGCTCAGAATGCACGTCGAAGTTCTTGGGCCTGGATCTTGCTTTCCATCGCGATTGCGGTGTATGCCAGTGGCCAGGCGGTATGGACCAGCTACGATGTGCGTATGCCGTCGGCCACTGTTCCCTTTCCGGGCATCTATGACATTGGGTTCGTTGCGTCCTATCCTTTTTTCGTGATCGGAGCCCTCTTGCTTACTCGCCGCGGCAATCGAGGGGCGACAGTTGGACGAATCCGTGCCTTGCTCGATGCCCTGCTCGTCATTGGCGCGGCCCTGTCCCTCTCCTGGTTTTTTATTTTCATCCCTTCCATTGCTGGACTGGCTCAGCAGCCCAGTGTTGGCGCGGCTTTTCTCGCGATCTATTTTCCTGGCAGCGATCTGCTGCTGGTTGCGCTGGGCGCGTTCCTCATGTTCAGCCAGTTTTC
The DNA here is from genome assembly GCA_039923935.1 of Ktedonobacteraceae bacterium. GTDB lineage: Bacteria > Chloroflexota > Ktedonobacteria > Ktedonobacterales > Ktedonobacteraceae > Paraktedonobacter. The sequence continues at coordinate 3,980 of JBDTBU010000126.1, forward strand.
GACGCGCGAACAGCAGGCCGTGTTTATGCGCCTCTGCCTGGGGTTGTTTTTTCTGGCGGTGACTGACAGCATCCTGGTCTGGCTTTCGCTCTCCTTCGCCTTTAATACGGGAACGATTCAAGATATCCTCTGGCCGCTTAGCATGCAGATGGTGGGCCTGGCAGCGCTTGCGTTTCCCAGGAGCGTTGCCCAGGAGCAGGAGCGGACTGCACGCGCTGCGAGTATGGCGGATGCTCTGGGAAGCCATCTTCGCTCAAGCAAGCTTTCAGCAATGAGCCTGACGTTACAAACTGCCGCGCCCTTTATTCTGGCACTGGGTGCGTCCGCAGTGTTGCTAACGATTCTCCCTGAAACCGCTCGCGATCAACGGTTCGCCGCCTCTTTGATCGCGCTCCTCCTGTTTGTCCTGGTCGCCATTCGGCAGGCACTGACCCTGAATGAAAATAATCGTCTGCGCCTCCAACTGGCCGGGGAACTAGTGCTTTCGCGCCGTGAATTGCAGGTGACGCGGCACGAAGCCGACGCGGCGACGCAGGAGGCTCAGGAAAAACAACAGCTTGAGCAAGGCGTGATAGCGTTACAGATGGTGCATGCTCGTATCGCGAGCGGTGACTTCAGCGTGCGTGCCTCCGCTGATTCAGGTCCCTTGCAAGCCGTAGCAGTGAGCGTCAATCTGATGATCGAGCGTCTGAAACATCTGGCCTTGCGAGCAAATCGGTATGAGCAACTCATTGACGAGAGCAAAGAACTCCAGCAGGCGCTTGAGCAACTGAGCCGAGGCACGGCAGCCTGGGAGGGTCAGACGAATCTGATGAGTAAGACAGAACTGCGTTCTCTCTACTTTGGGATCGAGCGGCTTCAGCATTTTCAGGTGAGTCAATGGAAAAGCTTCTTGACGACACTGGAAAGAACCGTTCTGCCTTTAGGACGTCTGCAGGTCGCCTGGCGTAGCTCTCGACAGTCGGGAGAAATGCAGGCGCTTGAGAGCACCGTTTTCCGCAGCTCTGAGTCGACGATTCAGCACGTAGAGCAGCAGTTACAGAAGCTCATTGAGCAAATGCGCACGGTCATTGAGCGTCTTGAGGGCAATACTACGCCGCAGCCTTTCACACGTACTCCCCAGCCACATCCTTTCCAGAGCAGCTTGGACCCGAGGGTGCAGGCGAGCGAGAGGAGCACATCGGCATCGCAGCCACTCCAACCACGGAGCACCCTCGGCGGTGAAGGATCACCGCAAGGCATTCCGGGCCATTTCCCACGAAAAACGCTTTTTCCGAAGCGAGAAGATGAACGTTTTTCCTGATGTCCCAATGCAAAGAATGGGTTCGCCTTCCAGAGAGGTGATAGATGGGTTTCTTTGAATAATCTCGTTTCAAAGAGGCGTTCAGAAGATCGACTGGAAAAACCCATCATGTACCCGATTCACCTCCACTGAGAGAGGGCCAAATCAGGGAGATGGAAACGGGAAGAAGCGAAGAAGGCGTGATGAACAACAGCGATTTCAGAATGCAGGCAGGGTTGCCGCGTACGTGTCTCGGCAACCCTGCTCATGTCGTCGTGAGCAGCCAGGAGATCTGCCAGATATGTGGGACGTTGGTCCAGGATACGCTCATCGGTCGCTATCAGGTGAAGCGTCTTCTGGGCAACGGCAGGGGGTATCAGGTCTATCTGGCGACGCAGCATAATCAGGCGCAGCCAGTGCTAATGAAGGTCTTTCCCCCTGACCCAACCAATCAGCATTTGTGGGAGCATGCTCGCCAGGAGATGGAACTCCTGGCAGAACTTCACCATAGCTCGATCCTCCCTATTCTGAGCTGCACGTTGTGGAGTCCAGGGAGGGGTGTGTCAACGAGCCCGCTGGCTGAGACGTTCACGCAAGAGGAAAGGAGCCTGACCTTCCTGATGATGGTCTCTCAGTACGCTCCATTGACGTTTTACCATCTTATTTCCCCTCATGATTCAAGAATACCGCAAGCTGCGAATGTACCGGTGAAGCAGCTTCTGCGCCTTATTGAACAGGCAGCAGCCGCTCTTGCCCTTGCTCATCGTTTTGGCGTGGTTCACGGAGCATTGGAGCCAAGAAACGTGCTGTTGAGTGCTCAAATGGACCAGCTCTGGATCACTGACTTTGGCGTGGCACGCTTACACCCACCCCAGGCACCTTTTCTGGCACCCGAACTGCTCTCGATTTGCGAGGTATGCAAACAGCGACGCGATGTCACTCCATACTGGGAAGCAGTGACGGAGGCATGCGACCAATATGCGCTGGCAGCCCTGTGCTACCACCTTTTTCTCCATACCGTGCCACCCGTGACGTTCAAGCGTATTTTGCCGGTGATCCAGCATGCCTTACAACCTGATCCACTGCTGCGCTTTCAGCGTCTCGTGGACTTTTCAACCGCTCTGGCTGCTGCGTTTGGCGTGGGCCTCCTCTCTGGTATGCAACGGGATGTCTTTGCGGATGTCAACGAAAGGAGTGGGGCTGCTTCTGAAGCGTTCTTGGTGTTCCCTCCTCCTCCGACAGCTTCCCAGCAGGCGAGTCAAGCCGAGCTCATGGCTGGAAAATTGTTTACCTCCCACGACTATCAGGGGTCGGAACAGACGTATATGCGAGCGTCACAGCTGGACCCTACCAGGGTTTCCGCATGGCAGGGCCTTGCCGATACCTACTTCGTGCTTGAACGCTATCCAGAGGCTTTGGAAGGATATGGGAAAGTGCTGGATCTCGACCCCAATAACGCTGAGGCGTGGTTCAACTGGGCCACGGTTTTCGATCTGCTGGGTCGGCCCGATCAAGCGGCTCGCGCATACGCGCGAGCTGCACAATTGCGTGCCGAGTCGACACATCGGTTGGAATAAGGAGACCATTCAAAAACGAGTGCTGGTTCTGCCGCTTTATCACCTTCATTGGCTACTGGTCTCTCAGTCATACCAGGATATCATTTGAAAAATAGCTGCCGCAAATCACCATTTACCACTTGAATTCGCATGTGAAAGAAGTAATGTGCTCCTTCCTTCGTCCAGCGCATTTGTTGCTTTTTCACACATCGCTTACTGATCACTTCGTTCACGGTTGATTCGGGGTCACTAGATGAGCCGGGGCAAAACCCACTCTACGCTGTGAATCCGCTTCTCAGGCTCGATCTTCCAGGAGGATAAAGTCCATATAACCGCCTCGGCACCTCTCTGAGGAGGAGGGACGTCGGTATCGACAGCAATCTCCAGCCATGGCTCTGGGGGTGATGGATCATCTTTAGTCGTTCCAGGAATTGCTGACTTCCCGCATCCCTGCCACTCCCTAACAGGGTCACTACCGGGGTTTAGATACCCTCTCTTTTCTTTTGCGATTTGTTGCTTATATAAGGTGGCCTGTGCTTCTTCCCCGGTCTGGTAGGAGGTTAGCTGCATTTGCCCGGAGCGGCCAATCCCTTACAAGGTAATGTATTCTTGGCTAAGGGTTGGATTTTCCAAAGCAAGATTCCAAGCGCAACTTGGTGCTGCAAAACACTGTACCCTTAGCCAAGGATACATTACCTCATAATACACCCGCTTGCATCCATAGAGCCACTCTGCTAAAATAACGGCGGCGCTCCACTTGCTGGATGGACTCGACTGGGCAAGGCCCTTTCTATTGGCAGCCATCCTGAGCATATTCCTGCAGTTGCATGTCAACGAGCGACTCTCGAATCTCATCAAGGGCGGAAGCCTCTTCAACAACGGGGGCTCGCTCTATCAAATCTTCCTGGCCAGTCTTCACGGGCAGGCTTTTACTAGGCTGGCTGCGGTCGGCAATGTGCTACTCTTGTTCATAGCAAGACATACCACTGACAAGAGGGGGTTTTTAGGATGACCAATCTCGTGGGACAGCAGCTTGGCAACTACCGCCTGACCCGCCTTCTGGGAGTTGGCGGCTTCGCCGAGATCTACCTGGGCGAACAGGTATACCTCGACACACAGGCAGCTATCAAAGTGCTCCAGACACGTCTGGCGACAGAAGAGCAGGAGAACTTTCTGCACGAGGCACGCATCATTGCGCGCCTTATCCATCCGCACATTATACGTCTGTTGGAGTTTGGCATCGAGGCGGAGGTCCCCTATCTCGTCATGGACTATGCCCCGAACGGCACCTTGAGAGACCGTTTTCCTAGAGAGGTTCCACTCGAACCTTCGACCATTTTACCCTACCTCAAACAAGTCGCTGGGGCGCTCGACTACGCGCACGCACAGCATCTGGTGCATCGTGACGTCAAGCCGGAGAATATGCTGCTGGGGCGTGGCGACGAGGTTCTCCTCAGCGATTTTGGCATCGCGCTACTTGCGCAGAACACGCGTTTTCAAAACACACAAGAGGTGTTTGGGACCGCCTCTTATATGGCTCCTGAACAAATCCAGGGAAAGGCGCAGCCCGCCAGCGACCAGTACGCATTGGGGGTCGTCCTATACGAGTGGCTGTCCGGCATCCCGCCGTTTCACGGCACCCTTACCGAAGTGTGTAGCCAGCACCTCTCCACTCCTCCTCCACCATTACATGAGAAAGTTCCTGGCATCTCGCCAGCAGTTGAGGTAGTTGTAGAGAAAGCGCTCGCCAAGGATCCTGGGAGCCGCTATCCGAGCGTGGAGGCAATGGTATTGGCGTTTGAAGAGGCCAGTTGGTCCGAGACGCTGACTGACTCAGGGGAAGAACTGACCATACGCCGCCCGACATTGACTGCTGATACCGGGTACGCCCCGACACAATATGCGGGAGATTCTCCTATCCCGGCGACGCAACTTGTCTCTGTTCTTACATCGAAGTTGTCCACTCTTCCTTCATTTCTCCGCGTGACTTTTCCAGCAAACCATGGTATCTCACGGCGCATGGTTGTGGCTGGAGGAATTGGCCTGGCTGGGCTGGCTGTGGCAGGTGGGCTGGTCGACTTTATCCTTTCCAGAACATCATCGGCACCGACTGCCCCATCTGCTCGCTTTACCGCGCCGCCTTCTCCTACTGCGTCTGCTTCCATCCACGTGTTGGGGAGTACCCTGCTAACCTATCGTGGGCATACTGACGCAGTCTACGCCGCCGCCTGGTCACCCAATGGACAGTATCTAGCATCGGCGAGCGCCGATACGACAGTGCGCGTGTGGAATACCTCGTCAGGAGAGACCCTGGTGACCTACTATGGACATGCAGGCCTGTTCAATGGCGTATTTGCCGTGGGATGGGCTTCCAACGGGAGCCACATTGCCTCGGGAGGAGCGGATAAAACGGTACAGGTCTGGGACGCCGCTAACGGAAACCGGGTCTTTTCCTATCACGGGCATAGCGCGCGCGTACTCACTCTGGCCTGGTCGCCCGATGTCAGGTATATTGCCTCAGGTGGTGCGGACAAGACGGTACAGGTCTGGGATGCCGCCACCGGAACACTGATCTCCACCTATCGCGGACATACAGGCACCGTCTATACGCTGGCCTGGTCGTCCGATGGGAAATATATCGCATCGGGAAGCGCCGATGCGACCGTCCAGATCTGGAACGCGATGACTGGAGAGGTCGCCTTCACCTATCATGGACATGTCGGCACCGTTTATGCCCTGGCGGTTTCCCCTGATGGAAGAAACATTGCCTCTACGGGTGCTGATAGAACAGTACAGGTTTGGAATGCCGCTAACGGGAAGCATGTCTCCACCTACCATGGGCATGTCGGCTTAGCAAATGTGGTGTCTGCGGTCACCTGGTCGCTTAATGGCAAACGCATCGCTTCTGGCGGCACTGATAAGACGGTGCAGATCTGGGATGCTGCCAGTGGAAAAACTGCCTATATCTATCGGGAGCACACTGATACAGTCTTCGCGATGGAGTGGTCTCCAGCGGGACCGTTCATTGCCTCAGGAAGCGCTGATACCACGGTGCGCATTTGGCAATCCTCGTGATAGTAGAGAAGGGCTGGCTGTGGCTTACCCCATAGGCATTACGCTAAGAGGGAGTGACAAGTAAAGCTCTTTCTGGCATCATGAAGAAAAGATTCAAGTCATCAAGCATGATTGTAAGAAGGAGCTGTTCAACATGAGTGTAACACAGGTGATGGAGCAATACCAGTCGATATTGGAAGAGAAAAGGCAGGATAGTGCCTATAAAACCGGTGTGGTCAAGCGAAAAGGGAAATGGGATGGAGTAACGCTAGCACAGATGATGATCTTTGGATTTTGGCAAGATCCCGATTTGTGTTGAAGTGGATTGGGGCAGATAGGAGGTAGGAGAGATGTTTATGTGACAGAATCAGCGATCAGCCAACGTTTTACGCCAGAATGTGCCACGATGTTTCTAGAAATCATGCAACAGCTCGCTGAAGTGAGATTGAAAAGTGGAAAAGTGAACAGCCCACTTTTGAAGCAGTTTCCTGCTGTGATCGTAGAAGATAGCACGTCGATCACTTTTCCAGCGGTTTTAGCAGAGATATGGAAAGGATGTGGAGAAGGGGAAAGCACAAGGAGTGCCGCAGTAAAAGCATTTGTTCGGTGGGATGTAGTAACTGGTGAATGACATGGCCCTCGACTCACCAATGGACGCATGAATGATCACAAGAGTCCATTTGAGAGAGAAGAATTACCAGAAGGATCGGTCTACATTGCCGACCTTGGATTTTTCGCTATTGATAGATTATGTCGTATAGCAAGAGGGAAAAAGGGTAAAAGATATTTTGCCACATGTTTACAATCAAAGACGAATCTCTATCATCGCTGTAGACATCGCATTCATCTCGCTGGAATTCTCCCACAGCTCATTGGACAAGTGCGTGAAGTGGGAGTCGTTCTTGGACAGAAAAACGGCTTAGCTGTTCGCCTCATTCTGGTAAAAGTTCCTGAAGAGCGAAAAGCACGTCTATGGAAAACAGCCAAAAAGAACGGTGATATTCTAAGTGAAGAAATAGTGGCATTGGCACATTAGATAATCGTCATTACCAATATTCCCCGTAAACGTGCAAGCTATTCGGAAATTCTGGTACTACTGCGGTTGCATTGGCAAATCGAACGGCTCTTTCGGCTCTGGAAGGAAGATGCAAAAATTGATGAATGGCTCACAAAGAAGCCATATCATATTTTGTGTGAATTTTATGCCAAAATGTGTGCGATGATTATCCAACAGCCTTTCATACAAGAGGGGTGTTGGCTCGATCCACTTCGCAGTCTTGTCAAAGCAGCAGACTCTCTCCTTCGTGAATGTAATCGAATTATGATCGATTTTTACGAGGGAAATCTTGAAAAGACGGTGCAATCTCTTTTACATATATTGCAATCTGAGTGTCGTATTGAACGTCGAGCCGCCTATCCCAGTACTGCCCAGCTTTTGTTAGATGGCCTGTTCCCAGATTCCTGCTCGCTTCCACAGTCGAAAATAGTAGGCCGCAGTAAACCAGCGTGGCAAATCATGCGGCAGCATACGCCAGGGACAGCTACTGCGCAGCACATACAAAATGGCGTTCAGAATTTCTCGCCGTGCAATTTCTTGCGGTCGGCCTCCCGGCTTCTCTCCCGGAATCAGCGGTTCCAGGATAGCCCATTCTTCATCTGTGACATCCAATGGATACGACAGTCGTTCAAGTGAGTACTTTCCCATCATCCCGCTCCTTTCAATGACCTTGCTTGGCTTTCTTCTCTCCCTTCTCTTTTCTATCGGCCAGTTTTCGTCTTTCTACACACACTCTGATGAGCCACTACCAAAAAGCTTGTGTAGCGCTACCCCTACTCTTCTTTCTTACTAAAATCAATGAAGTACAATGTATTGCCGGAAGGGTCTTTAGTAACAGCCCAACGGCCTACAGGAATATCAATCGGTGTTTGTATAAATACTGTCGTATCGCCTTGTTGCGCAAAGAAATCATCGATTGAAGGAAGCATAAATAAAGGACCAGGAGTCTCAGTTATCTCCCCTTCATGCTGCTCAATCATCAGTTTCACATCTGTGCCAGGCAGCTTAAAGACAATAGTGGTTTCACCTTCCCGCCACGCTTCTTCGAATCCCAACTGGTCATGGTAAAATGCCAGGGCACTTTTTGCGTCACGTACTGGCACATACAACATATCGAGTTTTCCGTCCATGAATGGTCCTCCTTTTTCTCCAGCGGGAGAGCATACTCTTTTTTTACAAATTTCCACGTAGTGCTTGGTCTCGCTCAACGGCTTCAAATAATGCGCGAATATTGCCGCCGCCAAAGCCACGGGCATCTCTTCTTTGAATCACCTCAACGAAGAAAGTGGGTCGGCTCTGTAATGGCTTGCTAAATATTTGGAGCAGGTAGCCCCATTCGTCACGATCCACCAAAATATGCTGTTCCCGCAAATCGCCAATATCTTCTTGAATGGTGCCAACGCGGTTTTGCAGCGTTTGGTAGTAGGTATCAGGAATGTAGAGAAATTCAATACCGCTTTTACGAAGAGTCTGAACTGTTGCGATAATGTTGTCTGTGGACAGGGCTAGGTGTTGCACGCCAGATCCATGATAGGACGCGAGGAACTCTTCGATCTGCGATTTGCGTTGGCCGGGAGCTGGTGCTTGCAGTGGGAATTTCACCACGCCAGAAGGACTCTGAATAACACTAGAATACATAGCACTATTGGCCGTAACGACATGCTCCTGATGCACTTGCTGAAAACCGAGTACCTGACGATAGTAATCGACCCACTCATCGAGGGTACCTGCTTCCACGCTGATGCCAAAATGATCGACCTCAGTCAGACCGGTAAGCCCTATATCAGTGGTCTGGTGAAGTGGCTGATAGGCAGGAAAGAAGGCACCCCTATAGTCATTGCGTTGCACAAATGTATGGACTGTCTCACCAAATGTAGCAATGGTGGCTGTAATGACCTTCCCGTCCTGGTCCTCAACAATGGTAGGCTCCATCAATGATCGGGCACCACGCCGGACAGCTTGTTCAAAGGCAGTGGTAGTATCAGCTACCCGAAAAGCGATATCTTTCACACCGTCTCCATGCAAATTGACATGCTGTGCCACGGCGCTATGTGGGTCCGTTGGTGCGGTCAATACGAGTCGGGCGGTGCCCTGTGCGAGAACATACGACATGCGATCTCGTATGCCCGTTTCTAGGCCAGCGTAAGCAATAGGAGTGAAACCAAAGGCGGTACAAAAAAGATAGGCAGCTTGCCGACTATTTCCCACATACAATTCAACGTAATCGATACCTTGAATTTCCACAAAGGTTTCAAGCTCAGCACTTGTCACTGTACATCTCCTAACATGAACATTTTTCTACCGTTTTAGCAGGCCAACCCAACAAAACTTGCAAGTTTCCTGGGGAACTGCATTTACAATGCAGGTTTAAACTGAATGTATTTCTTCCAAAATGGTGAGGTGTCCTTTGCCATTGAGCGTTGCCAGATCAATATCCGCTATACAACGGACTTTCACATAGTTCAACGTCAATGTTCCCTCGATATGGACACTACCAGTGCGTTGACCAAAATCGGCCCCACTCAGGTTGGTCGCATTTTTATCGATGCGCACCCCCAAGTCAGTTCCGCCTTGTGTCTCTGTAAATTTGATAAAGGCGTAACCTATATCTTCAAGACGCCATTTCAAATCTTCAAGGGAAGGTTTGGAGCCGCCTACCGTCACAGCATGGTTTCCTTCAGAAAGGCGTTGTATTAGTTCGTTCATAAAAAGCGCTCCTGCATGTATTTGTGTGGCAAAAGTATCGTTGAGAGGAACTCATAACCGAAAAAAAACTGCATACAGGGCTTCATGCATTATTCTTCTGCGCCAGTTCCTCCATCTGTTTGCGTAAACTGAGAGGTCGCATGTCAACCCACACTTCTTTGATATACGCCAAACAATCGGCCTTAGGCCCACTTTTACCGGCATCTCGCCAACCAAGTGGATTTTCGCGGTCAACAGACCAAATAGAGTATTGCTCCTCGTGGTTAACGACCACTTTATAAAGCGTTTTATCTTCCACTTCATCCCTAGACATCTGTACATCTCCTTCTTCGCATGGGAAAAACGATACATTAGACTGAACCTTTCGTATAAATACTATAACATTGTTGTCGATATTGTCAAGACGAGTAGAGACAAGTAAAGACAAGGTATTTTATGGATTGTGTTCTATAATCACTCGTGTTATAATGCCATTGGCTCGTTGCGAACGTACTGATTCTCTGAAAATATGCCCACTTAGTATGTGTTTACTTGACTCTTAACCGAGAGGTATATCAGACAAGTAACAATAATTGCGCCAGTTCGCAGAAAGGATGAAGAGGATGCAAATCCAACAACCGGAGAAGCTAAAGGCACCTTGCCTCGATGTCATGAACTTTCTCAATGAAGTCACTCTCTGGTATCCTTCAGCGATTTCTTTTGCGCCTGGGCGACCTGCGGAGCATCTCTTCGACGTAGAGAACGAACTTGCGACACTCGCACGCTATGTCGAACATACTGCTCTGACTTCAAACCAACATAAATCAAAGATTTTCAATCAGTTAGGACAATATCAGAAAACCAATGGCATCATCAATGACTTGCTGTGCCGCTTTCTGGAGCGTGATGAGGCCATCTATACAACGCCAGAGGCGATTATGCTGACGGATGGATGTCAGGAGGGCATGACCATTCTCCTGGCAGGTCTCTTCAATCCGCTCACAGATGTCCTCTTTGTGACCGATCCAACATACATTGGGATCACAGGGATCGCGGCGATACTCGGCATTGAAATATATCCCGTTCCAAGTACACGGGAAGGAATCGATCTGAATGCCTTGCGTGACAGCATTGAGCAGATTCGGACGCAGGGCAAGAATCCGAAGGCGCTCTATGTCATTCCAGATTTCAACAATCCACTGGGTACATGTATGCCTCTGGCAGACAGACAACATCTGCTCGACCTCGCCAACGAGCAAAAGATCCTGCTGATTGAGGACAATGCATATGGTATGTTCGCTTACGATGCGGAGCGTATGCCAACGTTAAAAGCGTTGGACCGCGAGGGCGTCGTTGTCTATCTGGGAACGTTCTCGAAGATCCTGTTCCCCTCGATTCGGCTGGGCTTTCTTATTGCTGACCAGCACATTATAACCGCCGACGCTACGAGCACCCATTGCTTGGCTGAGGAATTATCCAAAGTGAAGAGTTTTACGACTGTTACCACCTCTGCTTTGCTTCAGGCGATAGCTGCCGGTATTTTATTGGAGGCTGAATGCTCATTGCGAGCAAGAGTACAAAAAAAAGTTGACTTCTACCGGGCCAATCGCGACACGATGTTGCAGTGTTTTGACACACACTTCAGTCGCGACCCCCTTTTGGCAGGAAAGGTTTCCTGGAACCATCCCCAGGGAGGGTTTTTCCTGACAGTGGACCTCCCGTTCGCGTTTACTAATGCTATGCTCGCAACATGTGCTGAAAACTATGGGGTTATTTGTTGTCCAATGTCGTTTTTCTCCTTACGAGGCCAAGGTGAGAATCAGGTTCGCCTCTCATTTAGTTATGTCTCCCAGGATGAAATAGAGCGAGGAGTGTCCCAATTATGGAAATTTGTTCATGACACGGTACAAGCCAGTGCGTTCGCATAATGTGTTTTTGTTATACACGGAGGCGTTTCATCGAAAGAACAGCTTGTATCGATGAAAATGGAAAATGTTTGCGCTGCCTGAAAAACGCGCTTGAAGTCTATTTGTCAAGGCATACAATAGATGAAGGAGAGTTCAATGTCGATCATCTCAACAAAGGCACCTGTGTCTCATCAGAAGCTCAGTGGTGACTATTGGAAATTTTGGACAGGGCAAACTATTTCAAATACAGGCAGTGTTTTTACGCGATTTATCCTGCCACTCCTGGTTTACAAGCTTACCGGGTCAGCACTCGCGCTCGGCTTGACTGCGGCAGCCGTCTATCTGCCCTATTTGCTTGTTGGCTTGGTCATTGGGGCATTAGTAGACCGGATGAATCGCAAACGGATAATGATTATAACAGACTTAGCTCGTGCGGTTGTGATTGCCTCCATTCCGCTGCTGTACCAGTTGGGTTTACTCTCTATGGGGTGGATTTATACAGTGGCGTTTATCCAGACAACGCTGGGCATTTTCTTTGAATCCTGCGAGTTTGCAGCTATTCCTAGCCTAGTCAACACTGACGAATTGCTCACAGCCAATGGGCGCATCCAGGCGAGCTATTCTGTGGGGCGTATCTGTGGCCCTCTATTGGCAGGCTTATTGTTGTTTATCTTACCTGTGCCAGCGGTGTTGCTTGGTGATTCTGTGTCATTCCTTATCTCGGCCTTTAGTCTGATGCTTGTGCGAAGGAGCTTCAATTCCGACGATGAACCGGTTGCACAGAAGTCAATCGGCACAAAGGGCTACGTCAAAGATCTCTACCGTGATATTGCTGAAGGACTCAGCTACATCTTCAAGCACCCTGTGCTGCGCAATATTTCGATCATGATGGCTCTGGTGAACTTCGCGTTCTGCCCCATTTACACACAGATCGTGTTCTTTGCTAAACAGCAATTCCAGATGGATAATGCACAAATAGGGTGGTTCTTCGTAGCTAGTAGCGTAGGTGTCATCGTATTCTCACTAGCTACTGCCTGGGTGCGCAAACGGTGGTCTTTCGGCATAGTAGCCTTGAGTACGCTTATGCTCATGGGTGCGACTATTACCATTTTTGCATTGATACATGTGTATTGGATTGAGCTACCCCTATGGGCCATCATCTTTGGGTTATCGACACTCTACAATATCAATGATATGAGCTTGAGGCAAGCTGTTGTGCCCAACGAGATGCTAGGCCGAGTCATAACTGTTGAAAATGTGATCTCATGGTCAGTGATTCCGCTTGGTACGCTCCTTGGTGGTTGGCTGATCCAGGTAACGAACAGTATTGTACTGGTGTATGCAGTCTGCGGCATCTTGATGGTCCTGGCAGCTGGAGCCTTCTTCTTCACCGCATTAGCCCATGCTGAGCGTTATCTACCAGAGGCGAAACCCACTTCGCAAGCTGGCTAAATCAAAAGAGAGACAGACAATAGACTGTGCTAGAAGCCGAAAAGGTGCTCATTAGTGTTCCCAAAAAGCAAAGTAGAATCTAGTAGAATCTACTAGTAGATTCTAAAGGAAATGGACGAAAGTGATGCAATCTGAAATGGATGTCGTGCTGGCAGAGCAATTGAGTTATTGGTGCCAGCAGCTCGCGGGTGCTCCGGCCCTGCTTGACCTGCCCACCGATCATCCTCGACCTCGTGTCCAATCCTATCATGGGGCACACCATACCCTCTTGCTCCCACACACCATACTGAATCAGATCCATATGCTGGCTCAGCGCGAGGGTGTCACGCCTTTCATGATTCTACTCGCGGCCTTCCAGGTTTTGCTGATGCGCTACTCTGGACAAACAGATATTGTGGTGGGGACACCGATTGCCAACCGCAGCCAGATTGAGATGGAGGGAGTGATGGGGTACTTGCTCAATACGTTGGCTTTGCGCTGTCAACTGGGAGGCAATCCGCGCTTCTGCGATGTGCTCAAGCAGGTGCGCGAAGTGGCGCTGGGAGCGTATGCCCATCAAGATGTGCCCTTCGAGAAAGTGGTCGAAGCACTGCAGCCAGAGCGGACCTTGAGCCATAGTCCCCTCTTCCAAGTCATGTTTGTTTTGCAGAATGCGGCAGAGAGTTTGCATCTCACTGACCTGTCGATAACGACGCTAGAAGCCGAGGGCGAGATCGCCAAATGTGATCTCACGCTGTATGTCTTGGAAAAAGGGCACAGT
>JBDTBU010000127.1:0-4217 GCA_039923935.1 Ktedonobacteraceae bacterium
TGCCCGTAGGCGAAGAGGCCGCGCACTGAGCTAGCTATAAGAATCGCTCCCGTGTCAATCAGGAGCGTCGTAAACTGGCCGTGCTGGAGACCTGTATCGATCACCAAGGCAAGTAACCAGGGGACAATCAGCGCAAAACCCGTCGATAACCCCAGACAGGCTACTGCTCCCAGAGCTTCAAGCCAGTGAGGTCGTATCAGGGCTATGATGCGCAGATAAATACGCATATTCGCTTTTCCTGCTTGCAGGGCTGTGTACGCTTTTGACCGTCCTGTTGTAGAAAGAGTCGTCACGCGAAGTCCTTTCTAAATGCTCTGATCAGTTTCAGGTGTTTTGATCAGTTCATAGGCGGCACCTATTTACATTCGTTATACGCTCGTGGCAGAACGATATTTGTAAATGCAGTGATGTATCGACTACGTGTCGCCAATCCAGGATACATACTGCTCTAATGAGGCCAAGAAGAGGCAGAACAATTTCCGCTCGCTGAGGAGAGGCCCAATATTCTAGAGTATATCATATTCTAGAGTTGGTTTGCGCGTGTGCGGCGCGTTACGTATGGAAAACCGCGCCTCTCTTGCTGCCTTGGCCGTTGTTGGGTCATGGCGTGAAGCGCTCTGGGAGTTTTTCCATTTCTTTCGAGAAAATATTTGCTTTTTGCCCAAAATAATTGTAACTAATCGCATCGCCCACACGTAGTATTGCATAGAGTGCTTCGATGGAAAAGAGTCTATTGCTGTCCTGCTTTGTGCTTTCATTCTGAAAGTTCCCCACTTTTAGGAGCGAAAGACACAGTTTCTACTCTGCTTAGCGTATCTGCGTTTTTTGTAACTTTATCCCTTTCTTCAGCTTTTGGTAGTGCACACCTTCTGAGTATGCTCCTGCTATGCTTAAAATGCGCTCCAAGGGAGAATTATATGCAGACTGACAAGCACTCAAGCACATCCGCGAAATTGCCACGGTATGGCCTTGCCGCTACTCAACCAAATGTTGCGCGGCCCTCGCCTCTGCTTCACGGCGTATCCTACGACGGGGCACACTCGCCGCGCCATCCTAATGGCTGGTATTTGCGGCGTCACTTGAAGCGCAAACATCTGCGCCGCCGCAATCAGCGCTACGCGGCGGCTGAGCGTTTTGGCATCCGTTGGTCACTGATGCCGATGGCCTTGGGTTCCCTCGCGTCGCTGCTCGTAGTGGCCTCTTTTCTCATCGTTTATACAGCCTTTGCCGTATCGGTGGATAAGCGTTACCAACCAGCAATTACCACATTGGCTGATATCTTGCCAGGCGATAGTTTGCGCATGTACGATGAGCACGGGACTTTGATTTACCAGGCTGTCGATCAAGGTCTCCAGGTATCAGAGTCGTTGAACGATATCTCACCCAATCTGGTACATGCTGAGATTGCTATCGAGGATCAGAATTTCTGGACCAATCCCGGCTACGATATCACAGGCATTGTACGCGCTGCTCTTGCGAATTTTGCTAGCGGTCATGTCGTCGCAGGTGGTAGCACGATCACGCAACAACTGATCAAAAATGCGATTGTGGGCAAAGAAGATACGCTTCTCCGCAAAATGCAAGAGCTTATTCTGGCTCCAGAGGCCACGCGCTATTATACCAAGCAGCAGATTATGAACATGTACCTCAATACGACGTACTATGGCAACCAAGCGTATGGGGCCGAGGCTGCTGCGATTGTCTACTTTGGCTTGCAGGACACGCCCAAGGCCACCGCCGCAGCACAGCTTGATCTGGCGCAAGCTGCTATGCTGGCCGGGATTCCTCAAAATCCCACGCAGTACAATCCCTTTCTCTATCCGCATACGACTTTCAATCGTATGATAGATGTACTCAATCAACTGGTAGTGCAGAAGTATATCACGCCAGCACAAGAGCAGGCTACGCTCGTCGAGGCGCAGGGGCCGCATTTCTTACAACCTGGAAATGTGCCTTCACTGCTTGCACCGCACTTTGTGGCTTACACGCTGCAAGAGTTGGCTGCAACACTTCATGTACAACCAGTCGATCTGTCGCGTTCTGGCCTGATTGTGTCTACAACGCTTGATCTACCCCTGCAAAATCAAATTCTCAAACTTGCTCAGGAGAACGTGCAGGCGTTGGCAAACGTGCATCATCTCACCGATGCTGCTGAGGTGCTGATCGACTTCCATACTGGTGCGATCCATGTGCTCTTGGGCAATATCGACCCTACTAATCCGCAGTATGGGCAGTTCGACGTGGCTACCGAAGGGTATCGCCAACCAGGCTCAGCGTTTAAACCCTTTGTCTACGCCACTGCTTTTGAGAAAGGGCTTGATCCCGGTATGCCTGTGCTGGATGAACCGGTGCATGTGCCGCTCTGTTGCGGCCTGCCTGCCTATTCGCCAAATAACTACGATCTGCGTTCTCACGGTCTGCTCTCGATCCGTGCCGCGCTGCAAAACTCGTTCAACGTGCCCGCCGTCAAAGTGCTCTACAAAACTGGCGTTGACGATTCACTGCACACCGCGCAAAGTATGGGCATCACCAAATACACCGGCACGCCCAACTATACGATGGTTTTGGGCACGTTGGGGATTACTCTGCTCGATCTCACTTCGGCTTATGGTGTCTTTGCCAATGGCGGCGTACGCGTGCCAGCCCACGCTATTGCTCGCATCACAGATACGCGGGGCACAGTGATCTATCAGTTTGCTGCCACGAGTCAGCGCGTTCTCACTCCACAAGTGGCCTATCTCATGACCAACGTGTTGAGTGATAATAAGGCACGTGCCTACGAATTTGGGGCGTGCAGTTCTCTTTACCTGTACAGTTCCACGCAAGCGCAGTGCTACGCGGGCAAGCCCGGCACAATCTATCCATCGGCAGTGAAAACGGGCACGTCGCAGCAATTCGCGGATAACTGGACTGTCGGCTACACCAACGATTACGTGATGGGTGTCTGGGCAGGCAATAACGATAACTCGCCGATGAGCAATGTTATCGGTGTTACCGGTGCTGGACCCATCTGGCATGATGGCATGTTGCTCGCGGAACAAGGCCACACTCCGACGGGATTTTCTGTGCCGCCTGGTATGGTCCAACGAACCGTTACGTATGCTGGCCTTACCACTACCGACCTGTATATTCAGGGCATTCCCTGGACCGATTGGGGTCTGGAACGGCCTGGCATAGTACCTTAGATGATAAAAATATCGGTTTCTTGTGTGCTTTGGTGCTGCTACGGTATAGTAGTAGTGCCAAAGCATATTTATATAGGGACGTACACATAGCTTGTCACAAGGAGGGTTTTCAACATGGAGCCAGAACTTATCACCCGTGAGCCAGAAAACAAAGTGCATGATACCCCACTGCTCTTTGTGCATGGAGCCTGGCATGATGCATGGTGCTGGGATGAGCACTTTCTGCCGTATTTTGCCCAGCATGGCTATGCCGCACATGCTCTGGACCTGCGTGGGCATGGCAAGCGCAAGGATCAGGAGAAACTGCGCTGGGTCAGTATGTCCAACTATGTCTCTGATGTTGCACAGGTTGCCGCGAAGTTCGAGCGTCCGCCAGTGCTGATCGGACATTCTATGGGTGGTCTGGTTGTTCAGAAATATTTGGAGACTCATCAGGCTCCCGTTGGGATTTTGCTTGTGCCTGTACCTCTCAGTGGCGTGCTACGTACGACGCTTAATATTGCGCGGCGGCATCCACTCGAATTCATGAAGGCAAATTTGACGCTGAAACTCTACCACATCGTTGGTTCACCGCGACTCGCGCAAGAAGCCTTTTTTTCGGCAACGATGCCAGAGCAGCAGGTCAACGAGTATTTTGGGCACGTGCAAAACGAATCCTATCGTGCATTTCTGGATATGATGATGTTTAGCTTGCCGCATCCCAAGCGCGTAAAAACGCCAATGCTGGTACTGGGTGCTGAGAAGGATGCTATTTTTAACCGCAAAGAGGTCGAGGCAACTGCTCGCGCCTATGCCACGCAAGCACAGATTTTTCCCGATATGGCGCACAATATGATGCTGGAGAGCGGTTGGGAGGCTGTCGCTGAACATATCCTCACGTGCCTGAGCGAGAAAGGGATCTGATCGCGCTTCACCAGACGAGGATACGCGAGAGGTTGGGGTACCGAGGCGCAGCAATTGCGAGCACGTTGCGTTATACTATCCATAGATCATCCGCAATCTGCACATGTGTGCGTACGATTGTAGCGCGTG
>JBDTBU010000128.1:0-3949 GCA_039923935.1 Ktedonobacteraceae bacterium
ATCGCGCTGGCTATTGGAGCCATTGCGAGCGGTAGCGCCGTTCAAGTTGCGCTAGCTCCCACGGGCGGGCAGGCGTCGTTGACCACACCAACAATCCTGCTCTTCTCCATCTGGTCGCTTTGGTTCAGTAGTATGGTGATGCGCCTGAAATCTGAATAAGTTCGCTCTTCTCAAGACTAAAAACTCGTCGAGAGAACATAAACCACATGGGCTAGCCCATTAAGATGCTGATGTATTCTTCCAAGCCTAAAAACTCGTCGAGAGGACATACACCATATGGGCTAGCCCATTAGGAGACTAGCGGATTCTTCCAAGCGCACATAGAGCGTGTAAGCTGATTTCCAACAAGCAATGGCCTCGTTTTGCCGACCAGCAGCCTCAAAAATCTGGGCCAGCCGACCATAAACTTCGGCCAACTCGGCTCTGGCTTGAGTGGAAGCAAACGCGGTCTCAGCTTTGCGATAACAGCCAATGGCCTCTTCGAACGAGGCTCCGGCCTGCTCATTTGCGCTCCGATCAGCCTCGGCGAGTTGTCCACCCAGCATGTACAGTGCCCCCACGAGGCGTGCATCCGAGACGCATGGCAGGCATTCAAGCGCCTGCTCATACAAGCACTGTGCCTCATCTAACAGACCTTCCTCCAGGCGCACAGTCGCCAGAGCAGTGAGATTGGTTAGTATCAATACAGGGGTATGTACGCGCTTCGCAAGCTCCAATGCTTCAGTATAGTGAGAAGCAGCTTCTTGGAAAGCGTGCATCTGGTCACATACACGGCCCAGTAAGGTGTGTATGCGCCCTTCCAGGCTGGTGTCAGCACGTTCTCCGCACAATTGCAGTGCCCGTTTTCCATAGGTCAGAGCTAGCCCGAAGTGTCCCAAACAGCGGTGCACATCGCAGAGACCCACATATATATCCAGTACTTTAGAATGCGCACTACCCGTACTACTCAGATGGAGCGCGTCTTCATATTGGGTCAGCGCGAGCGTATAGAAGCCTGTCTGCGTATAGGCGGCACCCAAACCGCAACACGCTTTGATACGTACACTGGAGATATTCATGCGCCTCTCATCGAGGAACTTAATACATTGGGTATAGTGGCGGGTTGCCTCTTCATACTGCCCAAGCTCGCTGGCAGTTTGTCCTAACACAAGAAGATAGTGGGCACGCCGTCTCCGCTCAGTTTGCCCAAGTGCCTGGAGATCAACGCTCCCTTGCCCGGAGCCATCATCCCCAGAGAGCAGTGCTGCGGCTGCATCCCAGTGTCCAGACAGAGTAGCACACCAGGCACGCAAATAGGCTGCCTCGCGTTTCTGGCACGCATCACTGGCTGAGACCTGCTCTAGAGCCGCCAGAGCCTTGTCTTCCTGCCCTTCCGCAATCAAGAGGTGTATACGATGAAATATGTGATCGACGCTGCTCATTTCTAACATACAAGCGGTACCCCCTTCTCAATAGACATATGTAATGATAACATATCTATACAATTGAAATAGAAAAGTTTTACATAGTAGGAGAAATGGAAGTACATTCGTAAAAATAAATATAACGGAAACCTTTTGAACCTTTACCACCGCGCCCACAGAGTGATAAAGAGATTTCCGTTAGTCAGAGTATAAACTAAATACCCTTCATATGCAAGATATAATCAAGGGTATTTAAGAACTCACAGATAAGCAATTTTTATAGAAGGGCTTGTTTTTTTATGTAACTTACAAACCTGTTGTGCTTTACCTTTTCCCTCAGCCTTTTCTTCCTTTAATATGTTCTCCCTTTAGACATGATTACTCAATCATACAACCTGACAACTACTTATACGGCTTGACAACTGTTTAAACAGTCTGACAACTGCTTAAACAGTCTGACAACTGCTTAAACAGTCCGACAACTGCTATATAGTCTAACAACTGCTTAAAATGAAGAGGTGAGTGTCGCAAGGCGTGTGTTTGCACGTCTCACGACACTCACCTCTTGCTCAATGAGGGAGCAACAAGCGCTATTCAGCGGGCGGTGGCGGCTGGCTGGTGGAGCTCGCATCGCCGTAGATCATCTCGGTCAGTTCTTTGCGTGTACGCTCGATGACGACGCGTAAACGTGCTAACTGTGCGGGATCAGTGATCGCGCCACGGCCAGCTATCGCAAAGAGGCGTGCGACCTCCATCGCTTCACTACGCAGAGCCTGCATTTCTGGACGCGGCCCCTGGTGCTGTTCGCCATGCTCACGATGATGACGCATCCAGGGAGGACCAGAATTTTCCTCTTGCTGACGTTCATTCAACAAAGCGCTTCCGGCGTCAGTAATACTGTAGACTTTCTTGCCTTCAGCTTCTTGAACGCTCACAAGGCTGCGCTCTTCCAGCATTTGGAGCGTGGGGTAGATCGAGCCAGGACTGGGGGTATAGAACCCGCCAGACTTCTCCTCTAGAGCCTTAATCATTTCATAGCCGTACATGGGTCGTTCGCGTAACAATTCGAGCAAGGCAAACTTCACATCGCCACGCCCAAAGAAACGACCACCCTCGCCACGGCCAAAAGATCCACGTGGCCCTCCAAAAGGTCCACCAAAGCCACCAAAGCCGTGCCGACGCATATGCAGAAAACGTGCGCCTGGATGCGGCATGGAATGCCCTTCGCCACGCATCCAGGGTGGGGTCCAGCCTGACTCCCAAGTATCAGGACCGTCAGAACCCGCGAACTGATGAACAAATTTGTGAAACATATGCTGTTTCCTTCCTTTCACTTTGCGATATATCGCGATATATTGTTTATAGTATAACGATATATCGCCAACTGTCAAGGGGGGAAGGGGTTATTCTGTGTTTGTATGCTAAAATAAGAGACGTGATAGACTATGGAAAAAGGAAACATCGTGAACGACGAACCAGAAAATAGCAACAGAGGTAAGACGGTGACAGAATACAATCACACTGGAGATCGCTTTGCCGGGCGTCGCGTGGTGACTATTGGTGGAGGCACAGGCACATTTGCGCTGCTCTCACATCTCAAAAAGCATCCTTTTCGGGTGAGTGCGATTGTGAGTATGTCGGATAGCGGGGGAAGCTCGCGTCGTTTGATGGATGAATTCAGGCGTCAACTTCCACTGGGAGATTTGCGGATGTCCCTGGTGGCGTTGGCCCGCAATGGTGCGTTGTGGCGAGAGATTTTCATGCATCGTTTCCAGCAATCAGAGGCTGACGAGCAATTGGAGAATAAGCCGGGGGTCAGCGGGCATAGCCTGGGCAATTTGGTGCTGAAAGGTTTACAAGATATCAACAATGGTGATCTTTTGCTCGCTATTGAAGATGCGGAAGAACTGCTCAACACGGCTGGACATGTGTTGCCGGTTACGCTCACCCAGACCATGATCTGCGCTGATCTGGCGGATGGCTCGACCATTTGTGATGAGACTGAGATCGATACACGCGGCAAGAAGAACATAGGCGAACTCGCGTCGATTATACGTTTGCGTTTGGAGCCGGATAACGCGCTGGCCTGTCCGCAGGCGGTGCGAGCCATTCGTCGTGCCGATACGATCATCATCGGGCCGGGCGATCTCTATACCAGCCTGCTGCCCAATCTGCTCGTGCCTGAGATTGCGCGGGCAGTGCGCGAATCTGAGGCGGAGAAGGTCTATGTCTGCAACCTGATGACCAAGCATGGCGAAACCAATGGGTATAAAGCTTCGGATTTTGTCAATATCATTCATCACTATCTAGGTGGGCGCGTCGATAAAGTCATGATCAACGACGGTCCTTTTGCTCAGGAATTACTGAACATGTACGCGCGGGAGAAGGATGAGCCGGTGGTAATTGATCGCGCACGTCTCCTCCAAATGGTGCCCAACGTGGTGATTGATCGTCTCAACATTGAAAGCGATAGCTTAGCGCGTCATGACCCAGAGCGCTTGGTGCGAGCCATTTTCCCTGACCAGGCGCACGTAGGATAACCTCGA
>JBDTBU010000129.1:0-44912 GCA_039923935.1 Ktedonobacteraceae bacterium
CTCCCTTTTATCAGCACTTCCATCACGGTCTGATGGACCGCCCCTTGCACGAACTCCCTGTCTTGACCAAAGCTATGATGATGGAGCATTTCGATGACCTCGTGACTGATCGCTCCATTCGCTTCCACGACATCCAGCAATACCTCGCAAAAGCCGATGCCTCCACACCCTTTCTCAACCGCTACCGGGTGATAGTAACCTCCGGCAGCACTGGACAACCAAGCATTTTTCTCAGTGACCTTGCCGAGGGAGCCGCTATGGCGGATACCTATACCCGTTTCGAAGTCTGGGGAGGAGTTACACCTAACAGTAAAGCCACTGTGGTATCCTCGGCATCCCCGGCCCACATGTCGGCACGATTTCCCTTAACTATCGATGGACAGCAAGTGCCGCTCATGCCATTGTCATCCCTTGATCCAATAGAAACCCTTGTTCAGCGCCTCAACGACTGGCAGCCAGATGCGCTCATAGCATATTCCTCGATTATCTCTATTCTAGCCAATGAGCAACATCAGGGACGCTTACATATCCCTCTCCGCTCGATCTTCTGCGGGGCAGACACGCTGACGAGTGATATGCGACGGCGCATTGAAGAAGCTTGGCAGACGAAACTTTTTAACGCGTATGCAACGACAGAAGGTGGGATTCTGGCAACGGAATGCTCATCCCATCAAGGGATGCACCTCTTCGAGGATTTCTCGATCCTTGAGGTCGTCGATCAGGACAACCGCCCTGTCCCTCCTGGCACGTTAGGGGCCAAAGTGTTGCTCACCGTGCTCTTTCGTCATACCCAGCCGCTCATCCGCTATGAAGTCAGTGATCTCGTCCAAATGTCCACTCAGGAACGTTGTCCCTGTGGAAGTCCCTTCGCTCTGCTTGAGTCTATTCAAGGAAGAACAGCGGACATGCTCTATCTTCCTGCTCTTAACGGAAAAGAAGCAGGGATGTCTCCTCTCCAGTTTGAGACCGTCTTCGATGCGTTGCCAATAAGTGGCTGGCAGGTAATCCAGGAGCACGACGGCTTGCATATCTTTCTGACCGGCGCTTCACAGGAATTGCGCGATAAACACGTACGAGATGCACTGCGGCAAGCACTGACCACACGAGGCGTGATCGTGCCTACCATCGTGATCCACCGCGTGACGACGCTGACCCAGAATGCTAGCGGCAAAGTTTCCATGCTCATCTCTCATCTGCCTCGCCAGGCATAACATTCGATTCGCTCCTACTCGCTCAATGAACCCCACATACAGGCGTATGTGGGGTTCATCCTCTTGTTTTATTTTCCAAAAATAGATGAGCGTTTGTCCATTACCAATGCAGTAAGTTATGGGTAAGACACGTATACAAAAATTCCATTACAAGTAATGCTCATGATTTATACGTAATGCTCTCCTAGAGAGCCGCGAGAAGAAAGGACAACGGTACATGGGAAAAATTGGTTTTTTGTATCCTGGACAAGGATCGCAGAAGGTGGGAATGGGGAAAGAGCTTGCTCAATCCGATCTTGCATTGTTTAAACGCTATCTGTTTCAGAGCGATCAGGTATCTGGTGAGCGAGTGAGCCGATACTGCTTGATGGGTCCACTGGATATGTTAAGTCAAACGCAAATAGCCCAGCCTGCTCTTTTTGCCTATTCGTTGGCACTGACTGAATATGCCCAACGCCTGGGTCTTGTGCCAGATATGGTGGCCGGTCATAGTCTAGGGGAGTATACAGCAGCAGTAGCGGCAGGGGTAATCACTTTTCCTGAGGGGCTTGCTTTGGTCTGCACACGCGGGCGTCTGATGAAGCAAGCGCAAGATGAGCGGCCAGGGGCGATGGCGGCGGTGATTGGCCTCTCGAAAGAGGTTCTGGAACCTCTTTGCTGTGCGATCTCTCGGCGCGACCTTGTACTGGTAACGAATTGGAATGCGCCTGAGCAGTTGGTCGTCTCAGGTACAGAGGACGGCGTACAACGACTCATTGAGGCAGTTCGTGTACGGGGCAAGGGAAATGCGATGCGTCTGCCGGTCAAGGGAGCCTTTCATTCACCCCTGATGGAACCAGTCCAGAGCACCATGCGTGAATTGACGCAAGAGCTACACTGGCGTGACGCCACAGTTCCCCTGGTAGCCAACGTTTCTGGCAAAATGCTCACACAGGGGGAAGAGATTCGTCAGGAACTGGTCGAGCAGATCGCCAGCCCAGTGCAGTGGGTTCCCTGTGTGGAAAGGCTCGTCGCAAATGGGTGCGATACACTTGTGGAGTTGGGTTCCAACCAAGTTTTGACAAAACTGGTCCGTCTGATTGCTCCCCACGTCCATGCAGTAGCGATTGATACGCCAGAGAAGTTAGAGGTCTTCGCGAAAACGCAGCAGCGTCAGGCTTTCCCGCAAACTGCATAGCACACCTTTTGAAATACCAACTAAAAATGGTTCTCGTTTCTGTCTTGCCCGCATTCAATAGGCAACGAGAGATTGCGCGGCTGGGCTTGGATATGAGGAGTGTCCAGGCCCAGCGGTGCGTTTCCCTGCTTGAGATCGAACGATCTACTAGCGTGCTTTCAGGATGTTGCTACGAAGGGTGAGTAACTCTTTTCCTGGCTCGATGCCCATGTCCTGTTTCAGGGCGTTCTGAAAATCGTCAAGTTGGCGGATCGCACCAGTTGTATTCCCCTGATGCAGGTGAACATGCACCATCGTTTTCACCGCCTCCTCGTTATAGGGGTCTATGGAGAGGATGTGTAGGGCGCAAGAGAGGGCATCATCAAGTCGGCCAGTCTGTGTATACAGTTGCATCATGTGTTCCAGCAATTGCGTATAGGCATAATCGTGCTGGCGGCGATAGGGAGAGAAAATATCCTCATAGATATCTTCTGGCAGAAATTCCAGGCTATAGTATGACACTAACTGGCAGGAGAGTGCAATCGCTCTGGAAAGTTCCCCTTTGTGTTCAGCTTCCTTGGCGCTCGTGGAAAGATACTGGACATCGAACCCATCGGTCCACCAAACATCATGCAGATCAAACCAGTAATAGTTATACCGATTGCGGCGGATAAAAGTTGATGGGCAACCGAGAGCAAGATCCGGCTCCAACACATGCCGTAAATAATGAAGCGTTACATGGACATTACTCGCGGCTACTTTGCTGGCAAGATCTGGCCAGAACAGCTTACTTAGTTGCTCCACTGAGAAAAGATCTCCTGGATTGAGTAGGAACCATTTCAGAAGTGTCTTGGCCTTATTCCGTCGCCATGTTGGTTCCCCCAACGGTTGCTCATCTTGTGTGATGCGGAATGGGCCAAAAAAGTAGGCTTTATAACATGCGTGTGAGTGAGATAGGTGGTGTTCCGCTGTCTCAATGCCTACAGAAAACTCCTTATGCGGTACATTCATTTCTTCGCCTCATGTTCTCTTTCCAATGCAAACGTATTCTCCACCTCTGTAGTATAGCTGGTGTGGAGAAAAGAGAACCATCCTTTTTCCTCGCCTAAAACGAGGGGGATTCCCCTCCCTTTTAGGTGATAGAAATGGTAGATATGCTGCTTTACGCGTATCTATATGTTATTGATCTATTACAAGCCAGTTTCCTAGCGCTGCAAATGTGTGTGCGAAACAACCGCGAAAAAAGGTGTTTGAGAGCGAACCTGCCGCGAAAATCCAGCGAAAGAAGACCATGTATGATGCTGTTGTCAAAACAAATGTGTTGTTACAACCTTTTTCGTACAGGCTTTTGTTGGTACCACCTTCAAGGAGGAAAGTAATGGGGTCACAACAGTATTTTACGGGTTTTCGCTTGAACAGTTCTGTCGTTTTACAAACACGGTTTGTCAAGTTTGTGGTTCTTGGTAGCGTTTGCACGTTGGTAGTTACGGCAGTTGTCGTGGCATTGTACCTGACCGGGCATGTATATGTACTATCGACAATCCTCCCATATACGATGGGACATGCTCATACCGCCACTTCGGCTGCCCAGCGCATCGTGGAAGAAGGCCCTTCGGATGGCCCTAACGTGCTTCGCCTGTAAATGAATTACTGGTAGTGAGACAAGCAATAATCAACCAACGGCACTGATATTGCTTGTCAATCACCTATCTAACTTAACCGTATGTTTAGGGGAGATTATGTCCTGGAAAATGATTAATGCCATTCTCGGCTTAGCGACTGTGGATGAAGAATTTTGTCAAGCATTGTTGGCAAATCCACTCGCAGCAGTGCGAACACGACAGTTTAAGCTGACAGTGAAGGAACAAGAGGTGTTCAGGACGATCTCAGCCAATGGTCTTTCTGAACTCAGCCAGCAACTGATTACACTGTTAGATAAGAAATCAGGAAGTAGTGACTCTTCCGATGAGGTATAAGACGATGGTACAGATGATGGAGAATCACCCTCTACAATTCGCGCAACAGGCTGACGAGAGTGAACGATGTGTGCAGGTTATGATTATCGATGCGCACCTGCTCATCCGTGAGGTGCTGCAACAGGTTATCGGGAGCTTACCTCACGTACATGTCTATGCGAGCTTGAACCAAGTGCAAGATGGACCGGCAGTCCTCAAAAAGGGAGAAGGAGATGTGCTTATCCTTGGGAGTTCTGTGACAACCTCTGATTGTTTGGAGTGTGTGAAGGTTGCTCATCACATCCAGCCTTCACTGGGTATTGTGGTCATTCGGCAACAGTTGTGCCCAGAGACTTCGTTTCCCATTATCAAGAGTGGTGTGCAGTGTTTGCTAGGCGAAGATGCTTCAGCGCAAGATCTGGCGCGAGCCATCGCAGCAGCGTCCACTGGAAGCACGTTTCTGAGCCAGGGTGCACGTGCAATTCTCAATGGATATGTCTCACACGTCCCGCTGCATTTTACGGGGCGAGAGATGGAGGTACTGCCACTCCTGCGCCTGGGTCTTTCTAATTTTTGTATGGCTCAGCGGCTTGGTTTGAAAGAAAAGACTGTTGAGAAACACCTGACGCATATCTATGAGAAGCTCCATATTCGGTCGCGCACAGAGGCGATGCTCCGCATCCAAGCGTTGCATATATAATCAGTTACCTATACCAGAAAAGGATTTTGCGGATACTACCGCAAAATCCTTTTCTGGTATATACAATAGTGTTTTTTCTGGTAGATCTATAACGATCCCATCAGACGCTGATAGAGGTTCTGGATGGATGCTTTGGGCGCAGCGCCGAACTCCTGCTCCAAGGTATCCTTGCAGCGTTGATACTGGCGTAACGCCAATCCGCGTTTGCCTTGGCGGCTATAACAGCGCATCAGGCCATAGTGGGCTTCTTCCAACCAGTTATCGACGGCGAGCATGTGTTGCCAATGGATAATGCTTTCGTCAAGATCTTCTGCCCGCCAAGTGATTAAAGCGAGCTGATGACGGGCATTTAGGTAGGCGTTGCGCAGTTCATCGCGACGATTGGTGCACCAATCGCTGTAGAAAGGTTGGACATAATCGCCACGATAGAGATCCACCATCGCCAGGTAGGAGATTTTAGCTTCCTCATCCTGCTCGTTATCCAGGGCATGTTTGGCGAGCGTCTGGATGTTCTCAAAGGTTGCTACATCGTAGCACACCTCTTTGCCATAGAGAACCTCAAGCCGGAGCGCGTAGCTGCCTCCTTTCGCGACTATGACCGCCTCCCCGCCGAGTGCCTGGCGCAGATAGTAGATTGTGGAATAGAAGGTGCGCACTGTCTGTTCGTCTACCTTCGGCCACAGTTCAGTAATGATGGCTTCCTTGCGTACTGGGCGAGCACAATCAAGTAGGTAAAAGCAAAGCTCCATGGCACGGGCCATACGCCAGCGCGAGACCAGTTCTTGCTGGAGATAGATGGCTGGTTCGCCAAATGCCAGGATGGTGAGCTTGGATGGCACTGTAGATTCTAATACAGGAGCAGGTGATACGGGCTGAGGAGGTAGTTGTTTCTCCTGGAGAGATGGCGGTCCTTCAGGAGTTGGCGTCATCTGAAACCTTGCTTCCAGATGGAGCAAAGCTCTGACTTTCGCCATCTCTGGGAGAGTGGTAAGTGCCTGTTGCAGACGGGGAAGGTGGCGCACTTCCAGTTGCGCCACCTGCTCGTAGCCCTCACAGATCGGGATGATTAACACGGCAACTTCTAAGCAGTGAACGGCGTCTGGCACTTGGTTCTGGGCGAGATGGCAGGCTGCGAGGCGCAGGAGGGCTTGTAGGTGTTCTTGCTTGAGACCAACCTGACTCAAGGTGGCCTCGCTCGTGGAGAGATAGGACCAAGCTTGGGTATATTGGTGTTGGGAGAGATAAATCGCACCATAAATCAGATCACGGATGACTTGTTCGTACCCAATTGAATTGCCGCTCATAGTTTGGACCTGCACCTCTGAAATTAAGATCATTGCCGTCGCAGTATCGCCCATTGCGAGATAGATCATCGCGAGATCACACAGTGTATCATAGATTAAACTTTGATCGAGGAGCTGTCGTGCCAGGGCGAGCGCCTCTTCTGTCACTTCCAGTGCACGTTCATAGCGTTCCTGGCGCTGATAGAAAATACCCAGGCAGTCAAGCGCATATGCCTGGCCACGTAGATAGCGGATGGGACCTCGCGCCTGCGCCAATGCGTCTAGAAAAATGGTTTCCGCTTCTGGGAACATACCTTGCCGTACTTTGATATTGCCTAGGCGAACGAGATTATCAATCTTCCCCCAGTTATCCTGCAGTTGATCCCAGCAGGCAAGCGCACGGGTCATATGGTGCTCGGCGAGGGCAAAGTTCCCAAGCAGGGCATAGGCTCTGGCCAGCACACTATGCCCATCAGCCGTCTGGCGCTGGATCGTGTGGCGTCCCCACAATTGCAATGCCTTCTGCACCTGAGCGATCCCAGCAGTAAAATCACCCAGCAAGATATAACATAAACCCAGCCGCATATGGGCCTCAGCTCGCAGCGTCACCTCATCCGCTGGGAGGCTGGTGAGCACTTGCTGGCAGAGGAACTGGCTTTGCTGGTACTCTCGCTGTCGATATAAGACCTTGCTCCGAACAATAGCAAGCTCAGCTCGCCATGCTGGAAGATTGGGGATATCAAGCAATGACGTTTGGTTGGTGAGAGCCTGCACGACGGCAGTATCAGCAGTATCGAGCAGGGGGAGTGCCGCGTCATGGTCGCCTTGTCGGAGATAAATGTTGGCACGAATGAGCAGCAACTGAGGATAGCGAGTTGTTGTTGCAGTAGAAAAAGCGTCGATCCAGCGTGCTAAGGTCTCAGCGTGCCCTTGATTCATCATCTGCTCAGCTGAGGCAATCATCAAGCGGACCGCAATTTCGTGGGCACTCGCTTCCAGGGCATGGAAGATTGCCTGACGATAGTTGTTGGAGACACTCAAAAGCTCAGCCGCCCGCCGATGGAGTTGAGAGAAACGTTCGGGCGTATCCTGGCGTAGCTCTTCGTAGAAAAGCTTACGTAGTACAGATGAGCAGGTATAGACGAGGCTGGACCCCTCACCGCTATGGGTCACAAACAGACCCTGCTGTTCCAGATAGTGCAAGTGTGTGGACGCTTGGGACAGAGAAATATCGAGCAGCTTCGCACACAGAACTGGTGGCATCTCTTGCAGCACGCAGGCCTCGCGCAGAAAGGTATAGGCTGTTTGGTGGTTCTTGAAAACCTCATTGACCACATAGGAGAAAAGATATGGTGAGACTACCTGTGACTCCGGGACATCAGCGAAGAGCGGTGCGAGTCGATTTTGTTGGAACTGTTGCGCATCGCCCAGACGTGTCCCCAACAGGATGCCCGTAATCCAGCCATCAAAAGTGAGCATCAGTTGGTGAGCTTCGGCATCGGTGAAAGGTCCTACCCCCTGCAACTGAGCTAGTTCGTGGATCTGCGTAGCAGTAAACCGAAGCTGGTTCACGCCGAGACCGAAGGCCATCCGTTCCGTTAGGAGCTGTGCAAAATCGAGATGAGGGATCACGCGGCTCTCGATAACCAGCACACATTGGCGTGGGAGTTTGCTGAGCAACGAGTTGACCATGGTGTTCATGTCTGGCAATTCATTGATCTCTTGATAGTTACACAGCAGGAGCACGAACCGCTCAGCAATGTCTGTTTCTATCGCGCTGACGAGGATATCCACCACCATGTCGAAGTAGTTCAACGTGGCTGGATGATTGGCATGCTCAGAGGAGGCACCCGTGAGCAGGGAATCGAGCATGCGACCAAAGTCGGGAAACTGCTGACGAATGCTTAGCAGCAAAATGGTGAGAAAGGTCATGCGATCTGTATCAGTTTGATCGAGAAAATACCAGCAACAGAGATGATGTGTCTGCTGAGCAAAATCTGCTAGCAGAGTAGTCTTGCCATAGCCGGCAGGAGCATGAAGCAACAGCAGCTTATAAGGGGAGGGTTGTGCATCGCTCCCAGTTACAGCAACATGTCTTGTAAGAATATCGTTGACTCGACTCACCAGTGCTTCGCGATGTACATGGGGTGCTGGCAAGGCTGGGCAGGTAACTTTCCTTTGATGGCGAAGGTCATTCAAAGTTTTCTACCTTCCTAGAAAGAGCATACTCACTTTTTCTGGCAGATATGAAATAAGTGTATAGACAAAATGTGTTCGGGCAAATACTTTGGAGAGAGGAGTTCTCTCCTGGCTTAATTGAAGTTTCATAAAAATAATACTAGTATCAATACTATCATATCTTCCAAAAACCTTCAAGTAGGAATGTTATGTTGTCGTGTTATAAAAGTTGCCTCGAATCAGATCCATTGAAACATGATCGCGTTTCAATGGATCTGATTCGAAGGATCAGGCAGCTTCAGATCCTTGGTTCTGGGTCAAGAAGACGATGCTATAAGCATGCCAGCCCCAGCGCCCGTGCACGATTTCCTCCCATTTCTTGAGTTCCTGTTCCCAGTACTCTTCATGATCCTCATGTGATCCCCTGGCACAGATCGCGAAGGTGGGATCGACCAGTTCGATGCAGATCTGGTGCAGGTCTTTGCCATCTTGTGTACACACGTACTGGCTTCCAGCACTGTCTGGGCCAATCAAGCGGTATTGGCTGGCGATCTGATCGAGGAGATGGAGTGTCAGATGCCCTCGTTCATAGAGATCGAGTATCGTTTTCTCAAATGTCGCATACGCAGTTCGTCTTGTCATCCTTTTTTGCCTCCTTCATTTTGTAACACATGCATTTTCTCTCTCTTTCCAAAGGGAGAGAAAATGCATAGGAAGATCTTTTAAAACTTCTGTATAGAAAAGCAGCCCTTGTATCTCCGTTTTGCCTATGCCGCTTGACCAAAGTGGCCGATGGTGCGGAACTTCTGATAGCGCATCTCGATCAGCTTCTCAGGAGCGTATTGTGCAAGATCCCACAAATGCTCCTTCAAAGCGGCTTGGAGATGACTCGCTGCAAGGATGGGGTTGCGGTGTGCGCCACCTATGGGTTCAGCTATCAATCCATCAATAATCTGTGTCGCAAGCACTTCGCGGGCGCTGATGCACATAGCCTCAGCCGCTTGAGGAGCGAAGGTTTTGTCACGCCAAAGGATGGAGGCTGCCGCCTCTGGTGCCGCTACTGTATACACACTATGTTCTAGCATCAACAAACGATCAGCGACGCTAATACCGAGTGCACCACCGCTTCCCCCTTCGCCGATGACGACGGCGATGATTGGGACTGGCAACTGCGCCATCAGGGCGAGGTTTGAAGCGATGGCTTCCGCCTGGCCTCGCTCCTCATCAGCCAACCCAGGGAAGGCACCGGGAGTATCGATAAAGCAGATCACAGGAAGTTTGAACTTCCCAGCCATTTGCATCAGGCGAGAGGCTTTACGATATCCCTCTGGGTGGGGCATACCAAAATTGCGGAACTGCTGATCATTCGCTCCATATCCTTTCTGGTGCCCAAGGAGCATCACCGTTTCATCGTTAAAGGTCGCTAGCCCACCTATAAGCGCCGTATCATCACCGAAAATTCGGTCTCCATGCAGTTCTAGGAAGTCGTCGAATAAGAGGCGGATATAGTCGCTGGCATGTGGGCGATCCTTATGCCGGGCTACCTGCACCGTCTGCCACGCACTCAGACTCGCATATATCTCCTGCGTCCGTGTGTGCAGTTCGCCAATTGCCTCTTGTAATCGTGTTGGATTCTCCAGTTCACCCCCCTCCTGATACATCATGCGTATTGTTTCTGTCAATGCCACCAGAGGTTGTTCAAACTCCAAATCGTACTCTATTGATCTCATCATATTGCGCCCTTCTTTGTTTTTTGTCGCCTCAGCTTCAATCTGCTTAAAAAAAGTCCCCCTCTCTCCAGTTTCACGTCTCACTTACATTGCGGCGGAAAATTGGACGTTTTTGGGTTCACTCTTTTGTATGTGGAGTACCCTCTGGTGGGGTGTGACCTCTCGGTAGAACCATAATAACTGCGCGAGCATCTGCCGCAGTGCGTGACGCTGGACTATCACATCAATCATGCCGTGTTGTAATAGAAACTCTGCGCTGGCAGTTCCTTTTGGGAGCTTCTCATGCATAAACTGCTCAATCACACGAGGGCCGGCGAAGCAGACCAGCCCTCCCGGCTCTGCTAGAATAACATCACCCAGCATGGCGAAACTCGCTGCGACTCCTCCTGTCGTCGGGTTTGTTAACAGGCTGAAGTAGGGAAGCCCAGCCGTATTCAACTTTGCTAAGGCGGCAGAAGTTTTGGCCATTTGCATGAGTGAGTAGAGACCTTCCTGCATACGTGCGCCACCAGAGGCGGAGACGATCAGGAGCGGGAGACGCTTTTCGATTGCGCGTTCGATTGCTCGTGTAATCTTTTCACCAACGACTACGCCCATGCTCCCTCCAATAAACTGGAAGTCCATGACGCTCAGTATCAGCGGTTTCCCTTCGATGGTCGCATCGCCAATCACAACAGCATCATTGACCCCAGTTTTTTCGCGCTCCTGGGCCAACTTTTCCCCATAGGTCTGCGCTTGGCTGACAAAATGGAGCGAGTCAACCGCCACCAGATTTGCATCCATTTCGACAAAGCTAGCTGGATCTACTAGAAGCTTGATGCGCTCATGAGCTGTGAGCCTGAAATGGTAGTTGCACCCTGGACAAACCTTGAGGTTGCTTCTATACTCACGCTCAAGGATGATCTCTCTGCATTCTGGACATTTGACTGCGATATTCTTTGGTGCTATTCGCGGCGGTATGATCTCTCTCAAAAATTCTGACACGTTTCACTATGCCTCCTTACTTTTCTTCTTGTCCATGCTATACACATGTGTTCCATCATCCTGCTGCATAGGCAACTGATGGCAGATACACCCAGGATGCACAGGCTGAAGACACGACCAACATAGATGAAACTCCATCAACCGCCGACTACAAACCACGCATTGATACCGCGCTGGACCATCCAGCAGTTCTTGCCGAAAGTTTTTCATCGCTTTACCTTCTGAAATTACTGCTCTCATAAGAAGCACTAAAAGTGACGCGTACGCATTACTTGTAATAGAAATTTTGTACACTCGTCTTACCAGCAACTTACCGGGCGTAAAAAGTGACATGAGCAGGAACGTAGGGGCAAGCAAAGAGTTTTTTCAGGAAAAGCAGAACATAGCAAGAACACCTCCTAAGTGACTTCCGAAAAAGTCACCTGGGAGATGTTCTTGCCCAACAAACAGTGTATGTATAAATTGCCTCTACTTCCCTTTTTACTTATTTTTGATCGTTACGAATAAAATAGATACTCCTCCACTTCCATTTAGGCTATGCCTTTTCTAAGCCAAAGGTAGTAGCCAGCAGCGTAGCATAGGGATTGTGTGCTTCCTTGAGACCAGCAAGGTAGGCATTGGTGGTAGCACGACTCCTATGACCCAACTTGGTCTGAATGATTCCTACCGGCGCTCCAACCTGATCCATTGTGAGAGCAAACGTGTGGCGTAATGTGTGAACTTTTGAGATACCCAGATGCGTCTCACAGATATCGGCGATTGTCTGCTGCCCGATGGCTTGACGATAGGTACGATCACTGAAAGAAATCCAGATAGGGGTTTGTGGACTGAGGTTTGCCAGATCCTCTCCATGGATGGTATGGAGGTAGGCTAATAACGTCTGCGAAAGCCGCGTATCGAGCATATCGTACATAACCTTGCCACTTCTTCCTCCTTCAAAAGTGAGGATGATGTTCTCATCCTGGGAAGAGATGTTACTCCAGGTTAAACTTGCTAGTTCACGTGCGCTACGACCTGTGTTGAGTGCTACCTGTAACAGAACATAATCACGTTGTCCTCGTGGCATGCTGCGATCAATCTTTTTGAGTTGATTGCACACGTGTTGTACATCCAAGGCATGTGACCCGGCATACTTGCGTACTACTGGACGGCTGAGTTGCTCAGTAGGATTGGACCAGGCATAGATACCGTGTTTGCTAACCCAGACATAAAAACTGTTAATAGCGGCAATGCGCTGATTATACGTAGCAGGGGCTACATTACCCTGGTGCTTGCTGTTGGGGGTACGGAGATTGGCCCACGTTTGGATCTGTTGGGTAATCTGGTTCTTTGGGCTATCCAGATCCAGATCTTGCGACTGCAAATAAGAGCGCAGAGAAACCAGAAGCTTGCGATAGATAGCTGATGTAGACTCACCAGAAGTGGAAGAATAACTATGGCGCAACCATGCCTCAACCGCGTGTCCAAGAGCATCGTCCGATTTCTCTTGATGACTTGTGTCACGTTGCGCTTTGGTATACGGGTTGCCAACATATCGCTCCTGAGCGCACGTTCTTTCCTCTTCAGTCCATTCTGACGGGCCTTTGACGGTAGTCGATACCATTATTTTCTCCTCTGCTGAATACGTACTATGTCTGCTATCGAACGTTTTTGTTGTCTCTCTGTCCTCACCATCCCCTTCGATTGCCACCTCTTCTCTTGTTCTGTCAAAGCATACACATTCCATATTCACAGCGCATTCGCACTTGTTTCGCACTCTCCTGCGAAACAAGTGCGAAAATGTACGAGTGATTGATTAGCTCAGTTTTGTAAACATCACATACATAGAGGGAGGCTTGAATGCAGGCTGGTGGAGACAGAAAAGCGATGTTTATTAGGAGGGAAATTCCTCCTACCATAAGAGGGGTAATAGGATGGTGGATCGCAGCATACCTTCGCTATACTTACCTCCATAACCACCTAACCGCAGAGGAGATTGTCTTTCAAGGAGGATCAGGATGGCGATACTACAGAATGAAAATCAGCAACGAACTGCACAAAATCTTGTGCATCCACGGGAGTATGAGCACCAAGCTGCCTATCGTGGGTATCTCTTTGGCCCTTTCCGGCTCTTTCATGGAGAACAGCCGGTGGGAGAAATGATGCAGCGACGCAATAAAGCTCGCGTCATCCTCAAATGGTTCCTGCTTCATCCGGGGAAACTCGGTTCGGCTGACGAATTTATTGATCTTTTCTGGCCGGAGATCTCGCCGGAGAAAGCCATGGGAAATTTCCATGTCACTATGCATTACCTGCGTCACATGCTCGAACCCACATTGAGTGCCAGGCAAGAATCTGCCTTCATTCACCGGAAGCCGAATAATTTCTATTGGTTTCAAATGGATGAAGGTTGGTGGACAGATACAAGCGATTTGGAGATGCTCTTTGAAAGAGCGCACACCTACGATCTGCATGGAGACGATCAGAGAGCCTTATACTACTATCGTAAGGTCGCAAATTACTGTAATCAGGGCTTTCTGCCGGAAGATGAGTCCGAAAACTGGTTGGTTCCTTACCGTCGCCGTTATAAGCATATTCATCTACAAGTGCTGATGCGTTTGATACAACTTTGCACACAAAAAAACGAGTTGGAAGAGCCACTGGAGTATGCGTACCAATCGTTGTCGATTGACCCCTATAACGAGATGGCGACGCTCGTGATTGTCAATGCACACCTACAGCAAGGGAATATTTCTATTGCTCAACGCAGGTTAGACACCTTCTGGAATGCTCTCCAGCAAGATTTAGGACTTCGCCCGAACAAAGAGCTTTGTGCCCTGCGCGAGCGTCTCGCCAGTAATTGAACGGAAAAAGGGAGAGGAAACGCATGAGCCAATACCAGGCAATGTGCTTGCTCCAGTTCAGCGTTTTCTCTTCCAGGATTGGTAAGGTATCGGTAAGCACGCTCATCTATGATGAAGAGCACAAGGCTAGGGAATATTCTTCGGTTGATAAGGTGCAACAGAACTAAGGAGACCCCTTATGAGTGATGTATTTGATCGTATTGCCGCGCTACCAGCGGACAAACGCGCACTGCTCCTTCGGCAGTTACAGGAGAAACGGACGACTGTAGAAGTTGCACCCGACTCCAATCAGTATGATGTCGCTATCCTGGGTGGTGGGATGGCTGGCCTAACGCTGGCCCTACAAATCAAAAAGACTCGCCCTGCGGCTAGCATTCTCGTTGTTGAGAAGCAGAAGCAGCCTGTGCCAGAAGCCGCGCACAAAGTCGGCGAATCCACAGTAGAGATTGCTGCCCACTACTTGCGGGATATCCTAGGGCTGGATGAGCATCTGCAAACGCAGCAAGTGCGCAAGTTCGGCCTACGTATGTTCTTCAGCAACGATGGCAACCACGATATTGCACAACGGGTGGAACTCGGCTCAACCGTCTTCCCGCCGCTGTGCACCTATCAGCTTGACCGGGGTCGCCTAGAGAATATGCTGGGTAGCGAGCTGCCACGCCAGGGAATCGCTTTTCTTGATGGGTGTAAGGTGCAGCAGATTGATGTGCAGCCACAGAGCGATGCGCATCGCCTTCACATTCTCCACGAGGGCAGCGAACGAGAGATCCAGGCCCGTTGGGTCGTGGATGCCAGTGGCCGCAATACCCTCTTGCAACGTCAACTTGGCCTGGCTAAAAAGGTAGGGCATACTGCCAATGCTGTCTGGTTTCGCGTCGGCCATCCTATCGATATTAATGCATGGTCCACTGATGCCGCCTGGAAAACGCGCATCACCAATGGGGACCGAGCGCTCTCAACCAACCATCTGATGGGTCCAGGCTACTGGGTCTGGCTCATTCGTCTGGCTTCTGGATCAACCAGTATTGGTATCGTCACTGATGCTAGTATTCACCCTTTTGAAGAGATGAACCGCTTCGAGCGAGCATTGGCCTGGTTGCACGCGCATGAGCCTCAGTGTGCTCAAGTGGTTGAGGAGCACCGGGCAGAAGTACAAGACTTTCGTGTCATGAAAAACTACTCCTATAGCTGTGAGCAGGTCTTCTCTGGCGAGCGCTGGTGCCTCATTGGGGAAGCGGCGATTTCTTTGGACCCACTCTATTCTCCTGGGAGCGATTTGATTGCTATTGGCAATGGCCTAACTTGCGATTTGATCACCAGGGATCTGAACGGTGAGAATATTCAGGGCCGAGCGGCGATCCATGACACACTCTTTCTCAGCTTAACGAATATATGGCTTGGCATCTATGAACAGCAATACTCTCTCTTGAACAATGCTCAGGTCATGGTCGCTAAGATCATCTGGGATACGGCCTTTTATTGGGGAGTCTTTGGACTGCTCTACTTCCATGACGCGTTTCGAGAGATTGCGGAAAGCCCTGGTGTTGCTGCCCATTTATCGCGGATCGCGCTTGTGAGCAACCGTGTCCAGGCATTTTTTCGCGAATGGCACGCCATCGATCAACCGACTGTATCCAATACCTTTGTTGACCTGTATTCACCGCTCGATTTCATGGTGAAACTCCATACAGGGATGGATGCAAAGCTGTCTCGTTCTGAGCTTGATGCCCAATTTGCTGCCAATGTTCGCTTGTTTGAGCGACTTGCGGGCCAGATGGTCAGCACAGTCATCGAAGCGCACGTGGATCACCCTGCAAATGAGGCCATCCTCAGCCAGATCCAGCGCTGGCAAACAGAGCCATTTCTGGCTGAGATGATTGCGCTCTACCGACGAGAGGGTAGAACACATCCCATCGATAGTAGTTGGATTGCATTGGGACACAAGCAGCGAGAGAGGCAAGAGGTCGCCCGATAAAAGGCCACGCGCATTTATCGATTTGTTGCAGAGAAACATAGAGAAAGAAGGCTCCTCGATGAGTGACACAGAAAATCGTCCATTATATGAGCAAGAGACTACCAGTGAAGCTTCAACCAATCAGTATGATGTCGCCATTCTGGGTGGTGGAATGGCTGGCTTGACGCTGGCATTACAGATCAAAAAGACCCGCCCTGAAACAAGCATCCTGGTGGTCGAGAAGCAAAAACACCCCGTGCCGGAAGCCGCTCATAAAGTCGGCGAATCCACGGTAGAGATTGCGGCCCATTATTTGCGGGATGTTCTGGGACTGGGCGAACATCTGCAAACGCAGCATCTACGCAAGTTCGGTCTGCGTATGTTCTTCAGCACCGATGACAATCGGGATATTACCCATCGGGTGGAATACGGCCAGGTTGCCGAAGCGCCGCTCCCTTCGTACCAACTCGATAGGGGGCGCTTAGAAAATGCGCTCAGCAGCGAGCTACCACAACAGGGAATCGCATTTCTCGATGGGTGCAAGGTGCAGCAGATTGATCTACAATCCCAGAGCACTGCGCATCGCCTCCACATTCTCCACGAGAACAACAAACGGGAGATTCAGGCACGTTGGGTCGTGGATGCCAGTGGCCGCAATACCCTTTTGCAACGTCAACTTGGCCTCGCTAAAAAGGTGGGGCACACCGCCAATGCCGTCTGGTTCCGCATCGGCCACTCTATCGATATTAATGAATGGTCTACTGATACCGCCTGGAAGACGCGCATCACCGATGGCGAGCGGTCACTCTCAACCAATCATTTGATGGGTTCTGGTTATTGGGTCTGGGTTATTCCCTTGTCTTCTGGATCGACCAGTATTGGCATCGTGACCGACGCCAGCATGCATAAGTTTGAGGAGATGAACCGTTTTGAACGTGCATTAGCCTGGTTGTATGCACATGAGCCGCAGTGCGCTCAGGCGGTTGAAGAACACTGGGCCGAGGTACAAGACTTCCGTGTTATGAAGGATTATGCCTATAGCTGCGAGCAAGTCTACTCCGACGAGCG
Source organism: Ktedonobacteraceae bacterium (assembly GCA_039923935.1). GTDB lineage: Bacteria > Chloroflexota > Ktedonobacteria > Ktedonobacterales > Ktedonobacteraceae > Paraktedonobacter. The sequence goes on from JBDTBU010000129.1 coordinate 17,063, forward strand.
CTGGTGCCTCACCGGCGAGTCAGCAGTTGCTGTTGATCCGCTCTATTCTTCTGGTGGCGATTTGATTGCTATTGGCAATGGCCTGGTCTGCGATTTGATTACCAGGGATCTGAACGGTGAGAATATCCAGGAGCGAACAATAGCCCATAACCAGCTCTTTCTCATTTTAGCTGATGTTTGGCTTGTTGCCTATGAAAAGCAGTATCCCCTGATGGGCAATGCCCAAGTCATGGTTGCCAAGGTCATTTGGGATACCGTCATCTATTGGGCATTTCCAGGGCTGCTCTACTTCCACGACACATTTCGTAACCTGGGAGAAAGCCCTGGTGCGGCTGTTAATCTCTATCGGTGCTGGAATCTGCACACCCGTGTGCAGGCGTTCTTCCGCGAATGGCATGCTATCGATCACCCAGCCGCGTCAGATACTTTCGCTGACCCCTATTCACTGCTCGATTTCCTGGTGGATCTCCATACGGGGATGGCAGCAGGGTTGCCGAGTGATGAACTCGATGCACAATTTGCAAAGAACGTCCGCTTACTGGAGCAGCTCGTTGGTCAGTTAGTGAGTACCGTCATCGAAACACTTGCGGGTCACTTTGAGAATGAGGCCATCCAGAGCCAGATCCGGCAGTGGCAAGCGGAGCCACTGCTCACTGAGTTGATCGCGCTCTACCAAGAAGAGCAGAAAGTGAACCCAATTGATAGTAGTTGGATCACGCTGGGATATCAAAGTCGAAAAAAACAGGAGGTTGCGTAATGAAGGAGTATCAACAGGAACAAGGGACTATAGGTACGCAGTATGATGTGGCCATCTTGGGGGGTGGACTGGCTGGCTTGACGCTGGCATTGCAGATCAAAAAGACCCGTCCTGAAACAAGCATCCTGGTGGTCGAGAAGCAGAAACATCCCGTGCCGGAGGCTGCACACAAAGTCGGTGAGTCCACGGTAGAGATTGGTGGATACTACCTGCGCGATATTCTGGACCTCGACGAACATCTGCAAACGCAGCAGTTGCCCAAGTTCGGCCTGCGTTTTTTCTTCAGCGCCGATGACAACCAGGATATTACGCAGCGGGTGGAACTCGGTCACGCTATCCCGCCACCTCTGCGTGTCGAGACCTACCAGCTTGATCGGGGTCGCTTAGAGAATGCGTTGGGCTGCAAATTGCTTGAGCAGGGGATTGCCTTCCTCGATGGGTGCAAGGTACAGCAGATTGATCTACAACCACAGAGCGACACGCATCGCGTGCGCATCCTCTCTGAGGGGAACGAACGCACGATCCAGGCCCGTTGGGTCGTGGACGCTAGTGGGCGTAGCTCGCTGCTGAAACGCCAGCTTGGGCTTGCCAAAAAAGTGGACCACGCCGCCAATGCCGCTTGGTTTCGCGTTGGTTATCCCATCGATATTAATAAATGGTCTACTGATCCCACATGGCAGGCTCGTATCATTGAGGGTGAGCGATCTCTCTCAACCAACCATCTGATGGGTCCGGGCTATTGGGTCTGGCTCATTCCTTTGTCTTCTGGCTCGATCAGCATTGGCATTGTGACTGACGCAAACATGCACCCTTTTGAGGGCATCAACCGTTTTGAGCGGGCGATGGACTGGTTGCATGCGCACGAACCCCAATGTGCTCAAGTGATCGAGCAGCACCGCGACAAGATTCAGGATTTCCGCGTCATGAAAGACTACTGCTATGCCTCTGAACAGGTCTACTCGGATGAGCGCTGGTGCTTGACCGGAGAGGCAGGCGTTTTTCTCGACCCATTCTATTCACCTGGAAGCGATCTGATCGCCATCAGCAACGGCCTGGTTTGTGATTTGGTCACCAGGGAACTTGCTGGAGAGGATATCGAGGAGCGAGCGGCGATCCATAACCGACTCCTTCTCATGTTAAACGATTCCTGGCGTGGTACGTATGAGCAGCAATATCCCCTCATGGGTAACGCGCAGATCATGATCGCCAAGGTCATCTGGGATACCGCTATCTATTGGGCGGTCCCTGGCCTGCTCTACTTCCACAATAAATATCTCAGTTTCGGGGATAGTCCCGCAATTGCCATCAATTTATTGCGGTTCTCGATTCTGAGTGAGCATGTCCAGACGTTCTTGCGCACCTGGTATGAGATGGATCAACCCGCTGCACCCGCTACCTTTATCAGATACTACGATTTTGATTTCATGGCGAAACTCCATATTGGGATGACGGCGGAATTACCCGATGCTGAGTTTGATGCCCAATTCGCCGCCAATGTTCACTTTGTTGAGCGACTCGCAGGCCAACTCGTGAGTACGGTGATCGAAGCCTACGCTGAGCGCACAGAGGACAAAGCCATCCAGAGCCAGATCCAATGCTGGCAAGCAGACCAATTCCTTGCTGAATTGATAGATGTCTATCAGAAAGAGAAAGAAACGAATCCGATTGATAGTAGCTGGATCACGCTGGGCCACCAGAGTCGAGAAAAGCAGGAGGTTGCTCGATGACAGCGCATCAACAAGAGCAAGGGACTCCAGCCGATCAGTATGATGTCGCCATCCTTGGTGGCGGAGTGGCGGGCCTGACCCTAGCATTGCAACTCAAAAAGGCTCGTCCCGCTATCACCATTCTGGTGGTCGAGAAGCAGAAACATCCTGTGCCGGAAGCTGCTCACAAAGTCGGCGAGTCCACGGTAGAGATTGCTGCGCACTATCTCCGCGATCTTTTGGGGCTGGGAGAGCATTTGCAGACGCAACAATTGAACAAGTTCGGGCTGCGCCTGTTCTTTAGCGCCGATGGCAATCGGGATATCGCACGGCGTGTGGAACTTGGGCACGCTACCCTTCCACCTCATGGTGTCGGAACCTATCAGCTTGACCGTGGTCGCTTGGAGAATACACTCGGCAGCGAGTTACAACGCCAGGGGATTGTTTTTCTCGATGGGTGTAAAGTGCAACAAGTGAACCTGCTGCCACAGAGCAATGCGCATCGCCTTCAGATTGTTCACAATGGCAGTGAACGGGAGATCCAGGCCCGCTGGGTGGTGGATGCTAGTGGCCGCAATACCCTCTTGCAACGCCAGCTTGGCCTTGCTAAAAAGGTGGGGCATGCTGCTAATGCTGCCTGGTTCCGCATCGGTCACTCGATTGATATTAATGAGTGGTCCACTGACCCTGCGTGGCAGGCTCGTATCAGCGAGGGCGAGCGGTCACTCTCGACCAACCATCTGATGGGTCCGGGCTACTGGGTCTGGCTCATCCGCTTGGCTTCAGGATCGACCAGTATTGGCATCGTGACTGACGCAAACATGCACCCTTTTGAGGGCATCAACCGTTTTGAGCGGGCGATGGACTGGTTGCATGCGCACGAACCCCAATGTGCTCAAGTGATCGAGCAGTATCGGGCCGAGATGCAGGATTTTCGCGTTATGAAAGATTACGCCTATAGCTGCGAGCAGGTCTTCTCTGACGAGCGCTGGTGTCTTACTGGAGAGGCGGCAGTTTCCTTAGACCCGCTCTATTCGCCTGGTGGTGACTTGATTGCTATTAGCAATGGCCTGATCAGCGATTTGATTACGAGTGATCTCAATGGAGAGGATATTGAGGAGCGAGCAGCGATCCATAATCAGATCTTTCTCCTCGTCACCGAGTCCTGGCTTGGTATCTATAGTCAGCAATATTCCCTGATGGGCAATGCCCAGATCATGGCTGCCAAGGTTCTGTGGGATACGGCTGTCTATTGGGCGATTCCTGGCCTGCTCTACTTCCACGATAAATTTCGTCGTCTGGAGGCGTACCCCGGAATTGTCACCAATCTGGCTCGCTTCCCCATTCTGAGCGATCATGTTCAAGCGTTCTACCGCGCTTGGTATGCCATAGATCAACCGGTAGCATCCAACACCATGATTCGATACTATGATTTCGATTTCATGGCGAAACTCCAAATTGGAATGACTGCGGGCTTATCTGATGCTGAGTTCGAGGTCCAGTTTGCCGCCAATGTCAACTTCCTTGAGCGGCTGGCTGGCCGACTTGTCAGTACCGTGATCGAGTCCTACGCAGCTTGTACAGAGAATGAGGCTATCCAGCGCCAGATCCATATCTGGCAAGCTGACCCGTTTCTCAATACGTTGATAGATATCTATGCACGGGAGGAAGAAACAAGCCCAATTGATAGTGGCTGGATTACTCTGGGCCACCGGGAACGGGAGAAGCAGGAGGTTGCCCGATGACAGATATTGCCGAACGCATTGCTGCACTGCCTTTGGACAAACAGACGATGTTGTTCCAACGATTGAGGCAAAAGTCCAGTCAGCCAATGACCGATGCGCCCCTCACGCATTCATCCCCCGATGGATGGGTTGTACGCTATCGGCAAAATGCGCAAGCGCATCTACGCTTGTTCTGTTTCTCCTACGCGGGAGGTGGGGCATCTGTTTTCCGTTCGTGGGCGGATGCTCTGCCACCAGAGATAGAAGTGTGCTGTATTCAGCTTCCCGGTCACGAGTACCGTCTTACGGAAACAGCGTCTACTCGCCTGGCTCCTCTGATTCAAACCTTGGCAGACGCTATCTATCCGTACTTAGATAGGCCATTTGCCTTTTATGGTCACAGTATGGGAGCCTTGGTAAGCTTCGAGTTGGCCCGCCAGCTTCGCCGGACGCATGATAGGCATCCTGTTCGCTTATGTCTGGCGGCCTATCGTGCGCCTCAGCTTCCAAACCCAAATATCAAAATTTACAGCCTTCCTTCGGAAGTGTTCAAAGTGATCTTGCGTGCCGATGGAATTCCAGAAAGAATTTTGCAGAGTGAGGAGTTAATGCAGGCAATGTTGCCAACACTGCGAGCGGACTTCGAGCTATGTGAGACCTACACTTACACGGAAGAATCTCCCTTGGAGTGCCCTCTCTCGATCTTTGGGGGACAAGATGATGTCAGAATTAGCGCGGCTGATCTTGAAGCCTGGCGTCTACATAGCAGCGCAACGTCGCGTCTCTTGCTGCTTCCAGGCTCACATTTCTTTCTGCATAGTGCGCAAGATCTCTTACTCGCAGCGATTTCTCAAGATCTGGAGGTGCACCTGAACTCACCTGCACTCTTGTAAGTGCTGCTACTTGTTCTACGCATAAAAGCGTTTACATATATTCTTGATAAAGGTGAGTGCTTATGACATGTGAGAAAGACTATCAGAGAAATGCGTTTTTTAGTGTTAAACACATAAAGGAGGGATATCATGCTTGGTGAGAACAAACCGGTGCATTCTGCTGCTCCTACTCAAAGTAGCGGGGAATCTCAAGCTACTGGAGCAGATGGCCTGGTTCGCGAACCGCTTGCAATCATCGGGATTGGGTGCCATTTCCCTGGCGGTGCCACCAGCCCAGAAGCGTTCTGGGAACTGCTCTGCTCAGGGACCGATGCAACCAGAGAGGTGCCTGCTGACCGCTGGGATGTGCGTAAATTTTACGACCCCGATTCCAAGAAGTCCGGCAAAATGAATACCTTTCGAGGTGGGTACTTAGATCGCATCGATCAATTTGACGCCCACTTTTTCGGCATTTCCCCCCGCGAAGCAGTGTGGCTTGACCCCCAACAGCGGCTCTTGCTTCAGGCAACCTGGGAGGCCATCGAAGATGCTGGGCAGGTGGCTGAAAAATTGGCGGGGAGCAATACCGGCGTGTTTATCGGTGGCTTTACGCTGGATTATCAACTGCTGCAGAATTTCGGGGTGCTGAGCCGCTATGAGTTGCAAACGCATTCAGCGACTGGCATGATGATGACGATGTTAGCCAACCGGCTTTCCTACGTGTTTGGGTTTCATGGGCCAAGCTTAACCGTGGATACCGCGTGTTCTGGCTCCCTGGTTGCTGTGCATCTTGCCTGCCAGAGTATCTGGACTGGTGAGTGCTCTCTGGCAATTGCGGGAGGGGTCAATGCGATGATTGCGCCCACCATGACCATTGCTGAGTCAAAAGGGGGCTTTCTTGCGCCAGATGGGCGGTGCAAAACATTTGATGCCTCAGCCAATGGCTATGCACGCGGCGAAGGTGCGGGCGTTGTGCTCATTAAACCGCTTGCCCGTGCACAAGCTGATGGCGACCCTATCTATGCACTGATTCGTGGCACCGCAGTGACCCAAGACGGCCATACCAATGGGATTACTGTCCCTAACCCGCTGGCTCAAGAAGCTGCTATGCGCCTGGCCTATCAACGTGCGGGCATTTTGCCTGAGCAGGTACAGTATGTGGAGGCTCATGGCACAGGCACCCCCGTTGGTGATCCGCTCGAAGCCCGTGCCATTGGGCATGTGATGTCTACTGGTCGCCCTGCCAACGAGCAGTGCATCATCAGTTCCGTCAAAACCAATATTGGACACCTGGAGGCAGCCGCCGGCATAGCAAGTCTGATAAAAACTGCGCTGGCATTGAAACACCAGCACATTCCGCCGCACCTGCATTTTCACAATCCCAACCCTGATATTCCATTTGAGAAACTGCAATTGCGCGTTCCTACAACGCTGGAAGCATGGCCTGCGACTGATGGGCCAGCCTTGGCAGGGGTGAACTCGTTTGGTTTTGGTGGCACGAATGCCCACGTTGTGCTCCAGGAAGCTCCGCCTGTTCCAGAGATCCAGGCCCGGCCAAGCGAAGAGGAAGGTCCGTACCTGTTGCCTCTCTCCGCTCGTAGCGCCGAGGCTCTTCAGGCAGTGGCCGAGTCCTATCGACATTTCCTGGCCGATCCACAATCCCTGACTTCCTTCCATGATATCGTCTATTCTGCTTCTCAACGGCGCAGTCATCATGACCATCGACTCGCGCTCGTTGCCCACTCGAAAACAGAGGCAGTCGCAAACCTCACTGCATTTCTCGCAGATGAACCTCGCTCTGGGATCTCAACTGGTCGTATACCTTTGACTGACCGACCACAAACCGTTTTCGTCTGTGCGGGAATGGGGCCACAGTGGTGGGCAATGGGACGCGATCTCATCGAGCACGAGCCGATCTTTCGGGCAAGCATTGAACGCTGTGATGCGGAACTCCAGCGCTATACGGGCTGGTCGTTATTAGAGGCATTGACCGCTTCTGAGGCGAACTCACGGATGGAGGATGCTGAAGTCGCTGAGCCAGCAAATTTCGCTCTGCAAATTGCCTTAGCGGAACTCTGGCGCTCATGGGGTGTCCAGCCCGATGCCTTTATTGGTCACAGCACAGGAGAATTCGCCGCGCACTATCTCGCTGGTGCTTTAAGCTTTGAAGATGCCGTGAAGATCGTCTATCACCATAGTCGCTTGCAACAACAGATAAGCGGCAGTGGTCGCATGTTGGCTGTTGGTATGTCCTATGAAACGCTTAGCAAGGCAGAACTCGATGCTGCTGCTCGTGTCTCAATTGCGGCCATTAACGGCCCAAGTGCTGTCACTCTCTCAGGTGATGCTGCTGCACTTGACAATATCGCGCAACAGTTAGAGACATTTCAGGTCTTCCATCGTTTCTTAGCAGTCAACGTTCCCTATCACAGTTCTTTTGTGGAGCCACTGCGTGAAGAATTGCTTGCCGAGCTTGCCGATCTGCATCCCCAAAGCGCCTCGTTGCCACTCTATTCGACAGTAACCGGTACGCGCATCGATGGGCGTGGAGTTGATGCCCATTATTGGTGGCAGAATACGCGGGCAACGGTGTTGTTCTCGTCGGCAGTCAATCAGATGATTCAGGATGGCTATAGTGTCTTCATTGAACTGAGTCCACATCCAGTTCTGACGAGTTCCATTACTGAGTTGCTCGCCCAACAGGAACAGGTGGGAACGGTGCTGCCATCGTTACGGCGCAAAGAGGAGGATCGCGCTGTCATGTTGGGATCGCTGGGTTCGCTGTACACGCTCAGCCATCCTGTCGCATGGCAGACACTTGCTGAGGGTGCAGGCAACTTCGTGCATTTACCATCCTATCCCTGGCAGCTCAAACCCTATTGGACAGAATCAATCGAGTCGCGTGAGGATAGACTGCTCACGTTGGTGCATCCTCTGCTAGGGCAACGTATGAGTGCTGCTCATCCCACCTGGGAGATCGAACTGAGCACACGACTGCTCCCCTATCTGGCAGATCACCGCATTCAGGAGAACGTGCTGGTTCCTGGGGCAGCCTTTGCAGAAATGGCTCTGGCGGCAGCGCGAGAGATTTTTGGGGATGGAGAATACGCGGTAGAAGAACTGACCTTCCGCAAGGCTCTCTTCTTGTCCGAAGCGTCCGATCCCAGATTGCAAACAGTCTTAAACGCCCAGAAGGCAACCGTTGAAATCTCTAGCTATACTCCCACTGCCAGCGGGGAAGCACGCCACACGCTACACGCCACTGCCAGGCTGCGCCAGAGCCAGCCCAGAGAGATGGTCACTCACCTTGACCTCGACGCTATCAGTGCTGGTTGCACTGCTCAAACATCAAGAGAGGAGTTTTACCAGCAGTCTCAGGCCATGGGATTCCAATATGGTCCCGCTTTCCAGGCGATCCAACACGTTGATACAGGTGTTGGCATAGCACTCGGTCAACTGCACGTTCCAGTCGCGATAGAAGCAGAACTTGAGACCTATTCCTTCCATCCCGCGCTGCTTGATGCCGCGTTCCAAGTGCTCCTCACCGCTACTATGTCTGTAGAGGCTTCCTCTCCCCAGAATGGGTCAACACCGTATCTGCCTGTGAGTGTGGACCGTATACGGATTCTTGGTCGCCCGGTTCAGCAGATGAAGGCATATGCACAGCTTATCAAGGCCGACGCTCGGCTTGTCGTGGGCAATGTTCAGGTGGTTGATAGCGAGGGAAATCTGTTAGCCGAGATAGAGGGTTTCCGTGCTCAGTCCTTGGAAGCTTCGATAAGTCAGGCTCCTGAGCGTATTGACAAGGGATTGTATGAACTGGGATGGCAACTCAGAGAGCGCCTGGATGAGGCGGATAATCTCTCAGTCAGGGTCATTGCTCAGGATGGGAGTTGGCTCATTTTTACCGATCAAAGCGGGGTAGGTGAGGCATTGATCGAGCGTCTGGCGCAGCAGGGGGGGCGCTATGTAGTCGTCTCGCATACTGATACGCCTGAGTTGCAGCAGCAAGGAGAACATTACGCTCTTAATCCTGCCAATCCAGAACACTTCCAGCAACTCTTCACAGCACTTGCGGGTCTGGTCCCGTTTTCCAGGGTTGTGCATCTTTGGAGTCTGGATTCCGCATTTACTGAAACATCAACTCCCACTGCCCTGGAGCAGGAGCAAACCATAGGATCTCTCTCGATTGTCTACCTGATCCAGACGTTGTCCCAGAGTGGCTGGCCTCATCTGCCGTATGTTTGGCTTGTGACGCGTGGTGCGCAGGCTGTGGGTGAAAAACCTGGTCCAATCGCAGTAGCGCAAGCCCCCGTTTGGGGTCTGGGACGGGTCATCGGCCATCAAGAATTTACAAACATGTGGGGCGGTTTGGTGGATCTGGATACTGCACCTGCTGCGGAGCAGGCAGCCTTGCTCTTTGAAGAGATCTGTCACGCTGACGACGAAGATCAGGTCGCTTTCCGCGCTGGGCAGCGTTACGTTGCACGTTTAGTACCAAGTACGCGCCTTACGCCGCCGCTCCCTGCTTCGTTCCGCCCTGATGGGAGCTATCTGATTACTGGCGGGCTGGGATCATTGGGCATTCTAGTTGCACGTTGGATGGTCATGCAAGGAGCCAGGCGGCTGATTCTTATGGGACGTACGCAATTGCCACCACGCTCAACTTGGCATCAATTGGAGGCAGATCATCCGCAAAGAGGTGTGATTCAGGCCATTCACGAGCTGGAAATGCTGGGTGCAACGATTCATCTCGCCGCAGTTGATGCCGCGAATGAAGAACAGCTTGCCGCTTTCCTGACCGAGTATGAGCGCGAGGGCTGGCCTCCCATCAGAGGTGTTATTCATACCGCTGGTGTGGTGCAAGATGAACTTTTGTTGCGTATGAAAACAGAAACCTTCCTGCGTGTTTTGCGTCCCAAGGTGAGAGGCGGGTGGCTCCTGCACCAACTGCTGAAAGATTACCCGCTGGATTTCTTTATCCTGTTCTCTTCCACAGGATCAGTTATCGCCTCGCTCGGTCAGGGGAACTATGCAGCGGGGAATGCCTTTCTGGATGCCCTGGCCCATCATCGACGCTCGTTGGGGCTTCCGGCGCTCAGTATTGGTTGGGGTCCCTGGTCTGTGGGCATGGTGGAACAGCTCAAGTTGGAACAGTTCTATACGAGACGTGGCATCGAGTTGATTACGCCAGAGGTGGGTATGCAGATTCTCGCACGGGTTCTGGGACAACGCCCAGTCCACTTGACAGCAATTACTGCCAACTGGTCAATAGCCCGTGAGACATCTCCCGTAGGGATGCTCCCAATGATGTTTTCTCAGCTTGAGGAACAGGCTGGGGAAGCAGCAGCGAGTGGTACCAGCAACGACGATGGCTTATTGTTGCAGCAGTTACGTGATGCCCAGGCGGCTGAGCGCCATCCACTGCTAGCAACTCACCTACAAGAGTTGGTTGCTCGTGTCCTCCAACTTGACGCATCTCAATTCAGCAGTCAAGAATCACTGACGAGCCTGGGTCTGGACTCTATGATGGCTATTGAGGTAAAGCACCGTATCGAAGCCAGCTTGAAGGTAGATGTTTCAGTGCTTGAATTGCTGCAAGAGATTACAATCGTTCATTTAGCTGCTCGTATTCTGTCCTCGCTCCAGTTTGGCGAAGCATCCATAACCACTGGTGCTGCACCTTCAATGGAGGAGATCGAGCAAGTGATTGCGCAGGCGGATAGCAACGACCTTGAGCGTTTGCTCGCAGAGCTTGAGCAAACGTCGGAGAGCGATGACCTTGAGCGTTTGCTCGCAGAACTTGAGCAAACGGCAGAGAGCAAAGCAAATGTTTCATGAAGGAGGTAAGCTATGACTTTTTCTCTCGGAAAATTCCGTAAATCCCTCTTAGGGGTCTCACATAAGGAAGCGACCTCTTTTAGTAAGGGCGACACTTGGGCATGGCAACGTTTGGAAAAGTCTGTTCTCTCAGCAATAGAAGGCTACCATGCAACGCTTGAGAGTAGCAGATTCGAAGTACTTGTGCCACGTCTGAACGCGATTGAACCCGAATTTCGTGGTTTTGCTTACGAAGGAGCCGCTATGGGACTTACGGGACTGGATTGCGTCGCGCCCTGGAAGAATCGCCTCAAGGCTTTCATAGATGGGCCTGGATCGGCTCACATTTACATGGTACATATAGGCGCTGGCGAGGCGTTGGCTCGACTACGTAGAAAGCCTGAACCATTTATCACACGCTTGGACCCAGTGTTACGCTGGTTGGCGCTGGATGGCTATGGCTTCCACGAAGGGTTCTTCTCGCGGCGGCGTTATGTGGAGGAACAAGCCATTCCCAAGCATCTTTCTCCGTATGCACGCCGCATCTTTGACCAGGGATTGGGTCGGAGCATCTGGTTCGCGAGCGGTGCAAACGTTGACCAGGTTGCTGCGACGATTGCCACCTTTGCGAACTCTCGACGGGCTGACCTCTGGAGCGGTGTGGGGGTTGTCTGTACCTATGCAGGAGGTGCGAGCCGTGCGGATATGGAGACGTTACTGACCGTCGCAGCCCCCTATAGACCGCAACTGGCGCTGGGAGCGGCGGTTGTGTCGAAGGGACGCCAACGTGCTGGCAACCCCGCGCCTCATAGCGACCTGGCATGTGAGATGTTGTGTGGCACATCGAGCGATACAGCGGCTCACCTAGTTGATGTCGCTTTCCAGGATTTGCCAACCAATGGGAGCAAACCCGCGTTCGAGATCTTGCAGCAGCGCCTTGCTGTGCAATTTGCGATACCGGCAGAGAGTGTATCTCAGCGAAAGGAGATCATGAAGTGACTTTTTTGGGAAAGATCCTTAAACCCATTTTCGGTGTTTCGCAGGAGGAAGCAACCGATTTTGATGGGGTTGATAGCAAAGCAGCACTCCGTTTAGAAACAGTTATCTCTACGGTGACGAAAGGCTGCCACATGACATTCCAGAGTAGCAAGTTTGAGACGCTTGTGTCTCGACTGCACGAGTTTGAGCCTGAATTGCGCGGCTTTGCTTACGAAGGTGCTGGGATAGGACTTGCAGCGTTGGATTGCATTTTACCCTGGAAGAATCGCACGAGGGCGTTCACAGATGGGCCTGGGTCAGATTACATTTATGCGGTCCCGTTGGGTGCGGGCATGGCTCTCGCCAGGATGCGCAGACGGCCCGAAAAGTTTCTCTCGCGCCTGGACCCTGTTGTGGGCTGGATCGCGCTAGATGGGTATGGCTTTCACGAGGGGTTCTTCGCCCGGAAACGTGCAGTCGAAGAACAGTTCGTCCCCAAGCACCTTTCGAGTTACGGACGCCGTGTGTTTGACCATGGGTTGGGGCGGAGCATCTGGTTCGTCGCTGGTGCGAATGTTGAGCGGGTTGCCACGACGATTGCTGCATTTCCGCAAGCGCGACAGGGCGACTTGTGGAGTGGTGTCGGTCTTGGCTGTGGGTATACAGGAGGCGTGGACCACGCGGCGCTTGCACGCTTGCACACTGTTTCGGGATTGTACACATCCCAACTGGCAGTAGGAGTTGCAATTGCAGCACATGCCCGCAGACGCGCTGGCACTCCGGCACCCTACGCTGAGCTAGCGTGCGAGGTCTTGTGTGGTACCTCTTGCGACGAGGTGGCACGTATGGTCGAAGCCGCCTTCTTGAACCTGCCAACCAATGGAAGTAAACCAGCCTACGCGATCTGGCGCGAGCGCATTGAGGCGCACTTTGTTGCTGTATCGGTAGAGAGCGAATATCGACAAAAGGAGCTTATACAGTAGCTACTGGCGGCAATGCTACTTTTATCTGTTTTTTGCTAAAAAATGGATAAAAGTAGCAAAGATTGCTGCATATGATAAAAGGAGTAGTGAAATGTCAAACGCAGAACTGGCAGTTCTCTTCAGCCTTCAATTGGCTGTCATTCTTGGCGTATGCCGGCTGGTTGGCTTTTTGGCCAAGAAAATTGGGCAACCACAGGTCGTTGGAGAAATGATCGCAGGTGTGCTGATGGGCCCCTCGCTTTTTGGGCTGGTCTTGCCTAGCTGGCAACATCAGATCTTTCCAAAGGGTGTACCTATGAGCATGATCTATGTTTTCAGCCAGGTCGGTCTCGTGCTGTATATGTTTCTCATTGGGGTTGAATTTGATACGGCTCTGATCCGGCGACGTTTACGGAGTGCGGCTTGGGTATCTGTAGCTGGTATTGTGACACCTCTTGTGCTAGGTGGCTTGCTCGCCCTCCAACTGATTGGGCATCCTGGGTTATTCGGCCATCAGATTAGCACATTGGAAGCCATGTTCTTTCTAGGAGCTGCAATCTCCATCACAGCTTTCCCGATGTTGGCACGCATCATCTTTGAACGCGGCTTAGCAGGAACATCATTGGGAACACTGGCGCTGGCTGCGGGTTCTATGAACGATGCTGCTGCCTGGTGCATTCTTGCCGGAGTGCTTGCAGTTATTAAGCAGAATGTGTTTATCGCCGTGTTTGCTATCGTAGGGGGAATACTCTATGCCGCCATTACGTTGCTGATCGGCAAGCCACTCTTAAGCCGCCTGGGAACCCTGGTGGAACGCCAGGGCAGGATAAGTGGATCGGTACTGGCCCTCGTCTTGATGTTGTTGATGGTCTGCGCGTGGCTTACGGATGCTGTCGGGATCTATTCCATCTTTGGAGGGTTCATTTTAGGCATAGCTATGCCTCGTGGTTTTTTTGCCAAACGGTTGCTGGACATGCTGGAGCCACTTGTCACCAATTTTATGCTCCCTCTGTTCTTTGTCTATTCTGGCTTGAATACGAGTTTGGGTCTTGTGAATAGCTGGTTATTGTGGGGCATCGCTGCGTTGGTATTTCTGGCAGCCTTGTTCGGAAAAGGCATCTCCTGCTGGTTGGCTGCCTTGCTGAATAAAGAAACCAACCGTGAGGCCATGGCGATTGGCACCTTAATGAATGCGCGTGGGTTGATGGAACTCATTCTGTTGAACATCGGGCTTCAGCAAGGGATTATTACGCCAACGCTCTTCACCATGTTGGTGCTCATGGCAATTGTCACCACTTTGATGGCCTCACCCATCTTTGAACTTGTATATGGTCGTTACAGAGCGAAGAATGCTCGTTCTGAGCAGGTTACTGATAGTAGCCCCGCCAAGAGGGTGGAAGCGAAAGTATCAGTAAACGCGGGAAATTAAGAGATGTAAGGCAGGATTGCCCTGCAAGTAAAAGGAGGTAATATCGTGACTCTTACTTTTGGAAAGATCCTGAAGCCCTTCTTCAAGCTCTCAGTAGATGCCTTTCCCAAAATGGCTGCTGAGCGCTATGGACAGAATGAGGATATGGACGAGACCTGGAAACAATTTGAACCAGTCGCACGCAACTTGGTAGGCGGCTTCCAGACAGCGCTAGATGATGACCGCTTTGAGGTGCTCGTGCCTCTTCTGAACGCGGTTGAGGGCGAATTTCGTGGTATCGCCTACGAAGGAGCTGGGATGGGACTGACGCTGCTGGATAGCCTGGGGCCTTGGAAGAAGCGTCTCAAGGCGTTCATCGCCGGACCAGGGGCGGCATACGATTGGCTGCTCTATATCGGTGCCGGTTTGGTGCTGCCTAGAGTTCCCACACCGCCCGAACGCTTTCTGGCACACCTTGACCCATTTCTGCGCTGGTTCGTGATGGATGGCTATGGCTTCTATGAAGGATTTTTCTCAGGGCGTCGCTCTATAGATGAGCACGTCGTTCCCGCACGCATTTCTGGTTACGCTCGTCGAGCCTTTGACCACGGATTGGGGCGGAGCATCTGGTTCTCAACAGGCGCGAACGTTGAGCGTATTGTCACGACGATTAGCGCTTTTCCAGAAACCCGGCAAGCAGATCTCTGGGGTGGCATCGGTTTGGCCTGCGCCTATGCAGCAGGTGTGGTGGACCGTGAGGCAATCACTGCTTTGCGGACAGCCGCAGGCCCATATATGCCTGCTATGGCAGCAGGAGCGGCAGTTGCGGCGAAGTTCCGTATGCAAACAGGGGGAGTCGCGGCGCATACAGATCTGGCCTGTGAGGTCTTATGTGGCTTGCCTAGCGCCATAGTGGCAGAGATAGCGAATCTCGCTTGCAAGGATTTGCCGCCCGATGGCGTCGAACCAGCGTATGAGATCTGGCGGCAGCGCCTTGCGGCGCAATTTTCTGTGCTGGTAGAGAGTGTCTCTCAGCACAAGGAGGTCATGTAATGAGTGCTTTAGGAAAAATGCGGCGCACCCTCTTCGGTGCTTCATCCAGTGAAGTCGTTTTTGAGCAGCCTGGATTTGCGAAAGAAGCATGGCAACGTTTTCGACCAGTCGTGCAGTCGCTTTTGGAAGGCTACCACGCAACGCTAGAAGATAGCAGGTTTGAGGCGCTTGTGCCTCGGCTGAATGCCATTGAGCTAGAATTGCAGGGTTTTGCCTATGAGGGTGCAGGGATGGGGCTGGCAGCCTTGGATTGTCTCGCGCCTTGGAAAAATCGTGTCCAGGCTTTCGTGGATGGTCCTGGAGCGACGCATATTCATCCGATCTATGTCGGCGTCGGTTTGGCTTTGGCTCGACTGCGCAGACGGCCAGAACGGTTCCTCACGCGTCTGGACCCTCTCCAGTGCTGGGTCGTACTGGATGGCTATGGCTTCCACGATGGGTTTTTCACGCGCCATCGCTCTATAGAGGAGAGAGCAGTTCCACGACATCTTTCAAGCTACGCTCGCCGTCTCTTTGACCAGGGGCTAGGACGGAGCATCTGGTTCTCAAATGGTGGGCTTGTTGAGCGCGTTGCCACGACGATTGCCCCTTTTCCGCTCACGAGACAGGCGGACCTGTGGAGTGGAGTGGGCTTGGCCTGCGCCTATGCAGGAGGAGTGGATCGGGCAGCATTAGAGCACTTGCAAGTTGTGGCGAACCCTTACCGGTTCCAACTGGCGCGTGGCGCAGCAGTTGCAGCCAAAGGTCGCCTACAAGCTGGCAACATGGCACCTCATACTGAGTTGGCTTGCGAGGTATTCTGTGGCCTTTCCAGCCAGATGGCAGCTCACATCATTGACATTACCCGCGAAAATCTTCCAACCAATGGTGTCGAACCAGCATACGAAATCTGGCGACAGCGAACTCAGGCACAATTTGCCGCGTAAAAATCAGGTGCGAGGGTCAGATCCCCAACACAGGAGATGGCCCTCCGCTTCGATGAGAGAGAAAGGAAGAGATAACGATGCCAGACGTTCTTAGCGCCGTTTTTAACCCACTCGCAGAAGATCCCTACCCTTTTTATAGCAGGACCAGGCAGGAAGAGCCTATTGCCTATTCTCCAGAGTTAGATGCCTGGATCGTCACACGCTATAAAGATATCCAGAATATGCTGTTGCAACCTGAGACGTTTTCTTCGTGTAATGCACTGACATCTCCAGTGACATTCTATCCACGAGCGCTTGAGGAACTCATCAAAGGCTATCTGCCTGTGCCTATCGTGCTGAATTCCGATGGTGTGGATCACACGCGTTTGCGCGTTCCGTTGACGAAAGCGTTTGCACCTGCTCGAATGAGAGTTATTGAACCGTTTATTCGCGAGATGGCGAACAGGCTGGTGGATGCATTTATTGACCAACAACGCGTAGAGATCATTAGCCAGTTTGCCTATCCCCTAGCCCTTGAGGTGGTCTTCTCTTTGCTTGGCATTCCCAAGCAGGACATTGAGCTGGCCCGGAAATGGAGTCAAGATTGGCTGATGATTATGTCTGTCCAATTAGACGAAGAGCGCCAGGTCGAGTGTGCCCAAAGTACTGTGGCCTTTCAGCACTACCTGGCAAATCTTCTGGCCGAACGCAGGAAAAATCCACAAGATGATCTCATCAGTACACTACCGCTCTTCTCGACTCCCGGCGTAGAGCCACTGACGGAAACAGAGTTGGTGATTACGCTGCAAGGACTTATCTTGGCTGGTCACGAAAGCACAACCAATATGATCGGCACGGGCCTACTCCTTCTGCTTGAGCATCCTGAACACTGGCAGGCACTCTGTGAGCAGCCCTCGACCATCCCTCTGGCGGTTGAAGAGATCTTACGCTTTGATGCCCCTATTCAGATGTTTGCCCGTGCAACGACCCGTGAGGTCGTAGTGGATGGGGTCACACTGCCCGAAGATGCGTCACTTCTGCTCGTCTATGGCTCAGGCAATCGAGATGAGGAGGCATTTGCTCATGCGCATGAGTTTCAGCCCCAGCGGGCCTCTAACCGTCATCTGTCCTTTGGACATGGCGTGCATTTTTGCGTGGGAGCAGTGTTGGCCCGGCTCGAAGGACGGATTGCCTTTGAGGTTCTCTGCCAGCGTTTGCCCCAGTTGCGTCTCGTATCTGGGCAGGAACTTTCGCATATTCCTACCCTGCTCTTTCGAGGCTATGAACGGCTCGAAGTGCAGTGGTAGCTATGCTTTTGAAGTGGCTGGTAAGAGACTTGTGGAAATATAGAGAAATATCAATGAAAGCTGGTGACGGATCAATGAGACGACCCAGCAATCCCAAGAAAGGATTTTCGTTATGTACGATGCGATTGTTGTTGGAGCCCGCGTCGCTGGTTCGCCAACAGCCATGTTGCTTGCTCGTAAGGGCTATCGAGTGTTGCTGTTGGATAAGGCTACTTTCCCCAGTGAGACGTTGTCCACGCACATGATTACCGTAGCCGGTAGTGCTCAGCTTAGGCGTTGGGGATTACTTGAGCAGGTTGAGGCCACGAACTGCCCGGCGGTTAAGAACATTATACTTGATCTCTCATTCGAACAATACGGTGCCTTCACCCTTACGGGCTTTCCCCCGCCGATTGATGGTGACTTTGCCGCGATCTACGCCCCCAAGCGTGTGGTGCTTGATAAGATTCTGGTCGATGCAGCAGTAGCAGCAGGGGCAGAAGTACGCGAGAACTTCCTCGTGAAGGAACTTCTTATGGATGGTGAACGGGTGATCGGGATTCGTGGGAGCACCCCTGGTGGTGAGATGGTCACAGAAAAAGCTCGCCTTGTTGTCGGAGCCGATGGGAAGCATTCACTTGTCGCACGCCTCGTTGATGCTCCGATGTATGCGGTGAAACCCGCAGGAACCTGCGGATATTACACCTACTGGAGCGGTGTCCCTATCGATAGCCTTGAGTTCTACACGCGACCCAACCGTACAATTGTCGCGTTTCCAACCAATGATAACCAAGCTGCTATCTTCGTGGAGTGGACAAATCAAGAGTTCCATACGTTCAGAGCCAACCTTGAAGAGAACTTCCTGGCAACCCTTGATGAAATCGCTCCTGACCTTGGTCGCCGGGCACGCGCTGGAAAACGTGTGCACCGTTTTATGGGAACGGCTGAACTGCCGAACTTCTTCCGCAAACCGTATGGCCCTGGCTGGGCACTGGTAGGCGATGCTGGCTGCCACAAAGACCCTATTACAGCTCAGGGAATAACAGATTCTTTCCGCGACGCCGAATTTCTGGCTCAGGCGATTGATACTGGTCTATCAGGGCAGTTACCGCTTGATGCAGCGCTCGCTGGCTACGAGCAGCGACGCAACGAGGCGCTCATGCCGCTCTATGAGTTCATCTGTGACCGCGCCACCCTCGCGCCATTCCCTCCGGAGTTTCAGCAAGTTCTTGATGCCTTACGTGGAAACCAGGAAGCAACAAATCGCTTCTTTGGGGTTATACAAAATACTATCCCATTCCAGGAGTTTTTCTCTCCAGAGAACCTGTTACAAATTTTAGGTGTATCCAGTGCTGCAAACGATTAGCTAGTAGAAAAGGAAAAAGCATCAATGTCTCAAGTCGAAACAGAGCGCGTGGAAACATTGAGTCCACCCCGCATTACTCACTTCACCACCGAACATGTCGTCGTGCCATCTAATCTGTCTTATGTACAGGTCATCGGAGCCTTGGAGGCGCGACTTGGCCCATCAGGCGACTGGGAAGTACTTCCGCAACAATTAGCAGCTAGGAACCTTTCCTGGGAAGAGGTCGCGGAGTTCACTTTGCCGCTGATCGGGACGAGTCATTTTACGACCTTTGTCAAAATGGATCAAGGGACGTTGCTCTCCTTGACAGGGAAACGCAAGCGCATCGCTCAGTATTCGATTGGCAATCATCTCATAGGTGTCCAGATGATCGAGGATATACCAGAGATTGGCTTGTATGCTCCACCGCGTTTGGTGGTGTATGAGGATTATGAGGGCAGAACCTTCATCGCCTATGACCGACTCTCCTCGCTCGTGGGTCAGTATCAGCACGATACGGTTATGAACATTGCACGGCTAGTGGATCAAAAAATGGAAGACCTAGTGAGAGAGGCGACAGGAAATACCCAGGAGATTTCCTCTCCAAGTTAAAAGAGAGCGTCAAGGAGGGAGCATTGCACCATGGTCACTACGTCATCCCCACCTGCGGCAGTCACCCAGAGCCGTCGTATCGCGGATTGGCTCACGCCCAGCGAATTTGTCATTCTGGAAGCAATCTGCGATACCCTGATCCCGTCGCTTGAACCACCAGCCGGGAGTTCTAAAGCAGTCGCGGCTTACTATCGGCGCTGTGCTGCTGATCTGCATGTCGCTCAACGGATAGCTGAGACATTGGGTCGAGAAGATGTTCAGGTCAAGTCGGATATTCGCCTTTTCTTGAGCTTGTTCACAGCTCCACCTGCCAGCCTGTTACTGGCTGGCAGCACCCGTCCCTTTCTCGCGCTTCCGCAGGCGAAGCGCGAACAATACCTGCTCGCGCTGGCAAATAGTCTAGTGGGACCATTCCGTCAGGGTTTTCAAGGATTGAAGCGCCTGACCGGTTTGATCTACTTCTCTACGCTCGACGAGCAGGGTGTCAATCCCAACTGGGGGGTACTGGACTATGCTGCGCCAACGCCGCCACCGGCTACGTCATCACCCATCACACCGCTCGCCATCTCGAAGGATACGACACTGGAAGCTGATGTTGTCGTTATCGGCTCTGGTGCTGGTGGTGGCGTTGTTGCCGGTGAATTAGCTATGGCTGGCAAGCGTGTCATCGTGCTAGAGAAAGGGGGCTACAATCACGAGGGCAACTTTACTTTACAAGAGTCGCAGGCCATGCCAGAACTCTTTTTGAAACGAGGGGCACTTTCTACGAAAGATCTGGGCCTGATTATGATGGCCGGAAGCACTCTGGGCGGCGGCACAGTTGTCAATTGGATGACCTCTTTCCGCACACCCAATGATGTGCTTACAGAGTGGGATCAACACGCTGGACTGAATGGGTGCTTCACTGGCTCACAGTTGCAGCAAAGCTTTGACGCTGTAGAACAACGGCTCAGTATCAACAACGAACAGAGTCAGCATAACCGGCAAAATCAACTACTTTTCGATGGTGCTACTGCCCTTGGTTATCACGCAGGGGTCGTACAGCGCAATGCCGTTGGCTGTGAGCAGCGCTGTGGCGCGTGTAATTTCGGCTGTCGTTACGGGTGTAGTCAGTCCACCATGAAGACGTATGTGCAGGATGCGTACGATCATGGAGCACGTATCATTGTGCGCTGTAGTGCGGATAAGGTGCTGATTGAAAATGGACGAGCAGTGGGTGTTCAAGCGAGCGTTCATGATGCACAGACGGCTACAACCCACAACGTGACGATACATGCCACAACGGTGGTTGTAGCAGCGGGCGCACTCAGCTCGCCGGTACTCCTGCGCCGTTCGGGTTTGGAGAATCCGCATATTGGGCAGCATTTGCATCTGCATCCCACTGCTATTAGTGTCGGTGTCTATCCTGAAAAAGTCTACGCCTGGCAAGGCGTGTTGCAGTCAGCGTATTCCGACCAGTTTGCACACCTGGATGGACATTACGGTTATAAACTAGAGGTAGCACCTGCCCATCCTGGCCTCTTTGGTTTGGCGACGCCGTGGTATTCTGCGCGTAATTATCGGGAGGAAATGACCACCATCCCTTACCTCGCTTCGCTGATTGTTTTAACGCGTGATAAAGGCGAAGGCAGCGTGACGGCGGATCGCGTAGGCGATCCTGTTGTGAAATATGTCGTCTCCGCTTATGACCGCAAGCATCTCTTAAACGGTCTGCATCAGGGTACACGTGTGCATTTTGCCGCTGGTGCAGAGAGAGTCATTTCGCTGCAAAACAAACCCACCTCGCTTTGGCGTTCCTCAGATGAGGCTTTGCACAACCGGCAACTGCGTGAGTTTGACCGGCTGATCGAGCGACGTGGCCTAGGTGCGAACCGCGTTGTGATGTTCTCAGCTCATCAAATGGGAACCTGCCGTATGGGCAGAGATCCCCGCACCTCTGTTGTCGATGCCCACAATCAGGTGCATGGCGTCAAGGGTCTGTTTGTCTGCGATAGCAGCGTCTTTCCGACAGCATGTGGGGTGAATCCCATGCTCTCGATTATGGCTCTTGCCCACAAAGCAAGCCAATCTATGAAATAGTCCTGCTTGCTTACCCAAGAGGTAATCACTCTGTAAGATTGCCTGGGTACTGTTCAACTAAGGACACTGTTCAACTAAAACGCTCCCATGCATAGAGCATGTGGGAGGTTCTGGATCAACTTCCCCTTCATGGGTGAAGAAGGAGATTACAACATGACTATTGGTGAACTTTTTGAGACGCTGCCAAGCAAGTTTAATGCGCAAGCGGCAACGGGTGTAACCAAAACCTTGCAATGGAACATTACAGGAGAAGAAACTGGAGTATGGGCATTCCGGATCGTCGATGGCGTGGGTCAACTCATCACTGGCGGGGTTGAAAAGCCTGATGCCACCTTTACGACGAGCGCGAAAACCTGGACTGCCATCGCAGAAGGCACACAAGATGCAATGAAAGCCTTTATGACAGGCAAGCTCAAAGTGACCGGCGACATGATGCTTGCGATGAAAGTGCCTCAGTTCTTTCCAATCAGCCTGTAAACAAAGAATTTTCACTTGAAAGAGTGTAGAAGCAAAGAAAGGTGTATCTTCATGGTTGTCGATACTTCTCAAGTTAGCGAAACAGCAGTAACAAACCGAACAAAAGCGGCTATAGTAGGAGCCTGGAGTGTTAGAGCGATTGTTACAAGCACAACTCCCCATCCTCCCGCTGGTGCGGCCATTTTGGGCTTGATCGTTTTTACATCGGATGGTATAGTAACGCCTATAAGTAGCTGTACTACCTTTAGTGTTGGGTATGGCGGCTGCGGCGTCTGGCAAACACTACCCGATAACGCCCCATCAGTCTCATTCTCGTTCATAGAACATGCGAGCAGAAATGGTGAGTGGTTGGGTTCTAATTATGTCTATGCTCCAGAGGTCCATTTCTCTGACGATGGTTCTACGTTTTCCGTTCCGCTGGTCCAGATTTTGCAGCGTGATATTCATGGTACCGTAGCTACCGAATTCGCAACGACGCTACATGGGACGCGCATCACGTTGCAGCCGCCTGCTCAGATGGTCCAGCAGACATTGTAGCTTTGGCTCTTGTACAGTGTGTGACGAACAATGGAAAAGAACTGACAAAATCGATTGTTCGTCACACATAGCTGTCCATTCTGTGAAATACCGTGCCATCCTGATTATGGAAAAGATTGGAGTAAATGATGAGCGTAGCCCGTCGCGGAAGTCCAGTGATTACACTGGTAATTACGTGTATTGGAATGTTCCTGGTGCTGCTGGATGCTTCTAGTATCTCCGTGGCGTTGCCGACAATCCAAATCAATCTCCACACATCCCTGCCTGACCTACAATGGGTCATTGATGCGTATACCCTGCCCTTTGCTGTCCTTTTGCTTACTGCGAACGCCCTTGGGGAGCGCTTCGGGCGCAAGCGCCTCTTCCTGGGAGGGCTACTCCTGTTTCTGCTTGGTTCCCTGCTCTGCGGATTTGCACCAACGTTCAACTGGCTCCTCGCGGGTCGCCTCGTGCAAGGCATGGGAGCCGCAGCGCTTGCTTCTGGCTGCTTTTCACTTTTGCTGGCAGCATTTCCCGACCCGCGAGCACGAACACGAGCTATTGCTATGTGGGGAGCCGGTTCTGGTTTGGCCCTTCCGGTAGGGACACTCATGAGCGGCATCTTCATCCAGATTTTCAACTGGCCTGCTATCTTTTTCGTGAATCTCCCTATTGGGCTTCTCGCACTAGCGTTGGCCTGGCCGTTGTTGGCTGAGTCACGACCTCCCACCTCCCAAAGGATCGACCTGGCTGGTTTGTTATTACTGACTGGCTGGCTCACCTGTTTGATTGTAGCCATGATAGCGAGTTCTTCGCAAGGCTGGACCTCGCCGTTGATTCTCGGTCTTCTCGTAAGCTCAGTATTGTTACTGATAGTATTCCTCGTGGTCGAAGCCAGGGTGCGCGAACCGATGTTTCCAGTGCGCCTGTTTGGCAATCGTGTCTTCTCGGTTGCCCAGATTGGCGGACTCATGCATGGTTTTGCTGCTATTGGGACGATCTTTTTCTTTACTCAGTACTTTCAGGAAATCCAGGGGTACACTGTGTTGCAGGCGAGCTTGTGTACACTGCCTATCTCCGCTGGAGCCTTTCTGATCTCTCCATTTGCTGCCCGACTCGCAGCCGCGCGTCTGGGTCCGCGTCTGCCAATTGTCCTGGGGGCGCTGTTTTCTGCAGTTTCTTTGCTTCTGCTGGTGCGCCTCTCGCCGGACTCTAGCTACGCTCTGCTTTGGTGGCAGATGGGTCTACTCGGCTTTGGTGTTGGCTGTATGCTAGGTCCGTTGAACATGGCCATGCTCTCCGCCACGCCTCCGACGCAGACGGGTATTGGCGCTTCGATGATGAACACCTCTCGCCAAGTCGGGGCCGCTTTAGGGGTAGCCGTACTGGGAGCGTTCGTTACACAACAATTTTCACAGAATATCGTATCTCAGTTTACACAACGCGGCGTTTCCAGTGCAGCAATAGCAGAGAAGCTTGCCAACTCTGGTGCATTAGCCAATCACCTTCATCTCGTAGGGCAACTTGCGCTTCCCCAGACAGCGCTCGATCAGGCGTTTGTTGACGCGTTGCATGGAGCCTTTCTCATCGCGGGCATCGGGCTGCTGATTATCGCGGTACTGGTTGCGTTCTCACTCTATCAGAAGCAACGTCAAACGAGTAGCAATGTTGAAGTGGCTGAAACACAAGAGAAGGCAATGGCGAGCGTCATATAATATGTCGATAACCGGGTTATCGGAATAATCCAGTTAGGAACAGAAAATGAAAAGAAGGAGAAGAATATGCAGAATTTTCAGGGCTTTCCGTCTGAAGCAATTACCTTCTTTGAAGGGCTTGAGAGAGACAATTCTAAGACCTATTGGGAGGCCAACAAGGCGGTATGGGAGAGCACCGTTCACAAACCAATGGAGGATTTGCTCGAAGATCTCGAAGAGGAGTTCCCTCCGTTGCGTCTGTTGCGCCCATACCGTGATGTGCGTTTCTCCAAAGACAAGTCACCGTACAAACTCTCGATTGCTGCAGCCAGCGAGACTAGGGGCAAGGGCGGTGTGGGCCTCTATATACAACTGTCATCTACAGGTCTTATGGTGGCCTATGGGGCGTATACGATGAGGTCAGATCAATTGGAGCGTTTTCGCGCGGCGCTTGCCCATGATTTGTATGGTGCGCAGTTTGAGAAACTCCTGAGCACGCTTGCCGCGTTGTCTTTGCCAGTGACTTCCGGAGGTGAAGCACCACTGAAAACGGCTCCCCTAGGCTATACCAAAGATCATCCCCGCATCGACCTCTTGCGCTGGAAAGGGGCTGTTGTCATTAAGGAATTCGGCGTTGAGGAAGAGTGCTTGCAGACCCCACAGGCTCTCGAAGAGGTCAAGGCAGTTTGGCATGGAGCGGAGCCGCTTAAAGACTGGCTTGAGGCCCATGTGGGACCAAGCAGGGAACCATCTGAGAAGGCTGGCACGCGATCTCGTTAAAGAAGATCGTTCGCTTGTTGCGACATGCTCTCTGCGTTTGCCTGCGGCTCTTTTCATTGTCTTCTTGTAAGGTTTTGTATGCTGGACATTTGACCGAAGCAGCTATCCAAATTCTTGTAGTGCTTCCTTCACACATTGAGAGGTTTTAGGCATGAATTATCAAACAATCACACCAGAAGAGCGCTTTGCAATGATTATTGAGACACTTCAAAGCGTACCAGGTGTCACACCTCCCTGGGATGGGCCTCAAGCGAAGGGGTTCGGCGCGTTGGGATTGAAAATTCATGCTAAAACCTTTGCGATGCTTCTCAAGGACAAGCTTGTGCTCAAACTTCCTCAGTCACGGATAGATGCACTCATCGCTGAAGGGTATGGGGAACGTTTTCATCCCCACCATGATGGCCGTGTTCTGAAGGAATGGATGAATATAGAATCCACGTTTGATGAAGAATGGTTGCCTCTCGCCAGAGAAGCGATGGAGTTTGTAAACTCGCTCAAAGTAAAGGCAAAATGAGAGCATTACAAGGAGGGACCCTCATGTATCAATGGTGGAATTCCGATACATCCTGGCAGGAGTTACAGGTTGGTGATAGAGTACAAGTGAAAGGGCTAGGTGAAGATGGGCACCTGATAGAGATTAGTGCAATAGGGGATTATGTGGTACAGTTTGATAGCGGCTTTATCTGTGGATATGACGCAGATATATTGATAAAGGTCGATGTGTAGGTGCACCGCCGTCGATGACTCTGGTGAGAAGCTGCTCAAGGCCGCAACCAAACAGCTCCATCTTTCTGTCCGCGCCTATCACCGCGTTCTTAAACTTGCTCGAACCATCACCAATCTCGCTAGCAACGAGCTGATCCAGGCTAATCACATCGCCGAAGCAATTCAATACAGGCCGCGCGTGGGCATGTAGTACTCTGCCATGATATCATGAGGCTGGTCCTTTCCTCGTTTCTTTGTAAGAGAAGGGCTAGAATAGGAACAGTCATGAGCATCAACGACATTGTATCTCAAGCCATCAGCCGCCGACGATTCCTCACACTGTCCGGGCTAGGGCTGGCTGGCTCTTTGGTCGGCTGTAGTAATACACCAACATATCCAAATAATACAATACCAACAGCAAGCAAATCAACACCAACCGTCGTGCCTACCAAGCAATTACCACCCGGCGAGGCTGATTGGTCGCAGCTTGCCAAGAGCTTGCAAGGAACGCTGATCCGGCCAGATAACGCCAACTACGCGACTTCACGCCAACTCTTCAGCACGCGTTTTGACAGCATCCTGCCAGCCGCTATTGCCTATTGTGCCTCATCAGCAGATGTACAGGCGTGCCTCGCCTTCGTGCGGCACTTCAACGTGCCAGTCACCGCTCGCTCTGGTGGACATTCTTACGCTGGCTATTCGACCACAACTGGTTTGGTGCTCGATCTTACACGAATGAACACGGTGACAGTCAATACGGGCGCTCGTACGGCTACGATTGGTGGCGGTGCACACTTGATCGATGTCTACTCAGTTCTTGCGCAGCATGGGATGGTTATTCCCGCTGGCTCTTGCCCAACGGTAGGTATCGCTGGCCTGACAATGGGTGGGGGCGTTGGCGTGTTGGGTCGGAAGTTCGGTCTTACTTGCGATAATCTGCTTTCAGCGCAGATCGTTTTGGCTAATGGGAATCTTCTTACCTGTAACCCGCAGACCAATCCTGACCTTTTCTGGGCGCTCCAAGGCGGTGGCGGCGGCAACTTTGGCATTGCCACGTCGTTTACATTTCAGGTTCATCCGGTTGCAGCGTTATCACTCTTTACCTTGAACTGGCCCTGGGAGAGTGCCGCCAAGGTTGTGGATGCCTGGCAACATTGGGGACCGCAAGCTCCCGATGAATTGTGGTCAAACTGCCTGCTGTTGGGGGCTACCAATAAGAGTGCTGGGCCTACTGTCCGCGTCAATGGCGTCTACGTGGGCGAGGCAGGACCATTAAACGCACTGCTTGCTCAGTTGACTAGCCAGGTTGGTGTCGCGCCATCAAGCCGTTACGTGTTTACTGATCCTTTGCTTGATACTATGATGGTCGAGGCTGGTTGTTATGGCGAGTCCGTTGCAGCGTGTCATCTCCCTAACCAAAACTCGTTAGGGCATGTAGCCCGTGATACCTCGAAAGCCAAATCTGACTACTATAGTAGCACATTACCTCTCCAGGCTATCAATAGCTTAGTGGATGCGATCAATCAGCGTCAAGCCTCGCCAAGCCTTAGTGGAGGTGGCATTGGCATGGATTCCTACGGGGGCGCGATCAATCGTGTCGCTGCCAATGCCACCGCCTTTGTTCATCGCGACGCTCTATTCTCCATTCAGTACACAGCTAGCTGGAATGCGGCTGATCCTGTGTCCGTCGCCTCAGCAAACAACCAGTGGTTAAACAGCATGTGGCAAGCTATGCGCCCCTACGTCAACGGCGAAGCCTACCAGAATTACATCGACCCAAACCTGACCAACTGGCAACAGGCATACTATGGAGCGAATCTGTCGCGCCTCCAACACGTCAAAGCAACGTATGATCCTGACAACCTGTTCCAGTTTGCGCAGAGTATCACCAGAGCTTGAAGCTAGAGCGATCCGCTTCTATAGTGAAGTCCAGATACAAGATTGAGTGAAGTCCAGATACAAGATTGTGCCTTTGGGGGTTGGTTTATTGATGCACATTCGTGAGGATTATCCCCACATTCATAACAATTTTGCCTGAAAACACAGCAAAGATTGACAGCATAGCTGACTTCTCCGTATAGTAGAAGCAGAGTAGTTATGTTTGTTGATCGATTAAGTCAATAATTCGTTTCTGAGTAAGCTCAGGATCGAGCAGATAGTCGGAAAAAGAG
>JBDTBU010000130.1:0-3398 GCA_039923935.1 Ktedonobacteraceae bacterium
TTCAACCATATGATGCAAACGGCCAGCGTGCGTTAATTTCTCACAGTGTTGCAATAATTGTTCTGGTGTCATCTTATGTTCTCCATAACAGTCTGGTATGCTCTATGCGTGTATAGTCGAGGGACGCTGGACGCCAGGGCCGGCGCTACATCTAAGGGCGAATGAGACAGGCAGCCTCCCTAACCCCTTGCGTGTAGCGCCGGCCCTGGCGTCCGGCTGGGACTCCCAAATATGTACAGCATACAATACAACGCCGAGACTACGCCGTTTTAATGTGTGCAGCCTCTTCCAATCCCAGTACCTTGATTGCTCGTTCGCGCAGGACGAACTTCTGGACTTTGCCACTGCCTGTCATGGGATAGCTTTCGACAAACTGGAAATAACGCGGGATTTTCTGCTTGCTGATAGCCCCAGTACAGTAGGTACGTAGCTCCTCTTCCATGATCTGTGCGCCTTCTTTGGGCAAAACTACCGCCAGCAGTTCTTCGCCAAAGAATAGATCAGGCACACCAAGCACTTGCACATCGGCAATCTTGGTATGACGACTCAAAAATTCTTCTATCTCGCGTGGGAAGAGGTTCTCGCCACCGCGAATGACCATCTCTTTGATGCGACCCACAATATTGATATAGCCGCGTGCATCCATTGTTGCCAGATCACCCGTGTGTAACCATCCGTCGCTATCAACAGCTTCTGCACTTTTCTCCGGCATCTTATAGTAGCCCTGCATGACAATTACGCCCCGGCAACAAATTTCACCGCGCTCGCCCACTGGCAGCACCGCGCCTGAGACTGGATCGATGATTTTCACATCGGTATAGGGATAGGGAATACCGACAGTTGCGGCTTTCAGTTCAAATGGATCATCAGGTAAGGTCAGAGTTATAGCGCCAGAGTTTTCGGTCTGACCAAAGGCGATAACGACATCTGCCCCTATACGTTCCTTCACTTGTTCCATCAGAGAAACGGGGACAGGCGCACCAGCACATACAACACGTTCAAGCGATGAAAGATCATATTTGGCAAAATCAGGATGGTGGAGCATAGCGATGAGCATAGTCGGCACACCCCCGGTGAAGGTGCACTGCTCACTACTAATAATCTGCATCGACTTCAACGGATCAAAAGCCAACAAGGGATGGAGCGTACCGGCAGCATACAAGGAGCCGAGATTGTAGCCCATACAGCCAAATACATGGAAGAACGGGACCAGCACACATGAACGAAAGTGTTTTTCCAGCTTCATACGCAAGAAAAAAAATGCGGCGTCATTCAGAAGACCACTATGCGTCAGTAAAGCTCCCTTGGGGAAACCAGTTGTACCAGAGGTGTAAAGCATCATTGCTGGATCAAGGGGCATAACCGAGACTTGTCGCTTATGCAATGTCTCGTCACTCACCTGTGTACCGCCCGCAACCATTTCGGCGCAGAGGGTAGGTCGCCAGCCGTCGTGTTCCAGCAAGCCAGCCGGTGGAGCACCTAGCAGGCTGACATAGCGTAGCATTGGCAAGCGTTCACTGCTGACGACGCCATCTTGTGAGCCGGGTGTGGTCAACGTGCGAATCGTGGCTAGGCAATCGTGATCGCGAATACTCGCCATGAAGAAGAGAGCCTGGATATCCCCCTGTTGCAAAATATACTCAAGCTCAGCCCCACGTAGAAGAGGGTTCATCGTCACCAGAACCAGCCCAACCTTGGCGGCAGCCATCTGGATCAAGATCCACTCAGGAATATTCACTGCCCAGATCGCAATGTGATCGCCCCTATTCAGTCCCAAAGCCAACAAGCCTTTCGCGACTGCATTCGCGCGTGTGCGATACTCCTGATACGTCCAGCGTATGTCGAGCGCACCGCCAAACTCAGGATAGCCGGAATACACAACCGCGTCCCGTGCAGGAAACGTGTCGGCTTGACGATCTAAAAGGTCTCCAATAGTCATGTTGAGAAGAGGTTCGCTAGCGGTGTCGGCCTGCCAGTAGGATCGGCCATTGTTAGTCATGCCCATACATGCCCCCTGTAAGGTTGATAAAAGACAGATAACGTGAGTTGCGAGCAATCTCTATGAAGCGAGGTTGTCAGTATCATGCCATTTTATGCTCGACTTTGCAAGAGCCTGGGGTGTGTTATTTACTAGCAGCCAGCGCTAGATAAAACGCCTCTACATCAGCTCGCTCAGGAAGACCCGCTACCTGCCCATCGCCAGGCTCAACGATGGTCCAGGAACCATCAACACATTTCGCCACATCTAACGTGAAAAAGCGGCTCTGTACCTTTGGCACTATCTCATGCAACATATCCAGTGGAAGATGAGCATCTCCTTCATACTCACCTTCCTCCCAATACGGCGTTGTGAGCATAATACGGCCATCCAGCACAAATAGCCGAAACTCCTTGGTAAATACCATCTTGCGCCTATTACTCTCGAAAATACAAATGATTCTGGGTACCCAGATCGTTGGCCTTTACCTGTATGGTTCGTTGTCTTTGGGCGACTTTGACCCAGCGTCGAACGACGTTGATTTTTTAGTCGTGACTGAAGGGGAATTACCGGAAGAGACACTTGAGCAACTGCGCGTGGTCAGTTCCAAGCCACAAGCGGCTGTTCGGGCGCAAGAGGCGTATCCACAATGGAGGCCGATCATTGAACGCTCCCTGACTTGGCGCTCCCAACATGAAAAAGACGATTTGACTGAGACGCTAGCATTCCTGCGTGAAGCACTCAAGCTGGCTTTGGGGATATGTAACCAACATTCTTGATGCTGAGCAGACCTTGACGGGATAGTTTTATGCGACTATAATATGTGTGTGAGTAACCACTCACTCACATAGAAAGGGGAATAGATGGCGGGAGAAACACGCCAGAAGATTCTGGAGGCTACTGAGAAACTGATCCAGATAAAGGGTCTGGCCCGCGTGACTACCAAGGATATTGCCCGCGAGACGGGCCTCTCGGAAGGTGCACTTTACAGGCATTTCGATCATAAGGAAGAGGTCTTTTTTGCGATTATCCTGAAACACCTGCCCACTTTTCTGGACATCTTCAACACGCGTCTCCCAGGTACCGGCAGCATTAGCGAAAACCTGGAAGGTATTGCCCTGGCTGCTCTCGACTATTATGGGCAACTCATTCCTATGGGCGGCTCTTTCTTTGCTGATAGCGAGCTGCTGACCCAGTACCGCGAGAAGTTGCACCAGATCAGTGGCAGGCCAGAAACATTTTTTAATGTAGTTGCCTCTTACATTTCAGAAGAGCAGCAGTTGGGGCGTATGGAGAAGAGTACTCCTGCTATGAGCGTGGCAATCCTCTTGTTGGGGGCGTGCTGTCAGTATGAGTTTGTGCTTCAACTCACAGGGGAGCAACCCTTGGGCCAAACCGAACACGAATTTGTGAAAGCGCT
>JBDTBU010000131.1:0-21034 GCA_039923935.1 Ktedonobacteraceae bacterium
AAAATCTGGACGCGTCCCCCCACTAGCAAGGCTGCTAAAAACTGCCAAACTGAGATATCAAAACACTGGGAAGCCGTTTGGGCGATGACATCGGCTGCTGATAAATCCAGATCCTTGACCTTCACGCGCAGGTGATTGAGCATGCCACGCTGCTCTATCATCACACCTTTGGGTATCCCTGTTGAGCCAGAGGTATAGATCACATAGGCCAAGTGGCATGGCATCGTCATCTCAGGGAGATCCTCCTCGTCCTGGTTTTGCTGGAGAAGTTCTTCCAACAAGAGCACGCGTGGACGCGCCTCAGCAGGCATCGCCTCTAGCACTTGCTCAAGCACAGAAGAGAACTCAGACGTTACGAGGACAAACTTGGTGCTGCTACGTTCTAGCACCTGGCGCAGTCGGGCGACAGGGTACAGCGGATCGAGCGGGAGATATGCGCCTCCCGCCTTGAACGTGGCCAGGATGGCTGTCAGCAAAGGACATCCTCGTTTGGTCAGCAAGGCGACGAGGACATCAGGTTCTACCCCTAGCATCCTCAAGTGATGCGCTAGGCGGTTAGCCAAGCGATTCAACTCCTGATAACTTAGTTGCTCGTCTTCACAGGCAACTGCTATTGCATGAGGTGTTTGAGCTACCTGGGCCTCAAACCGACGATGTAGGCATTGCCACTCTAGCTCCTCGCTCTGCGTAGCATTCCAGTCAACCAGCATACGCCGTTCTTCCAACGGACTCAAAAGCTGGAAATGGGAAATATGGTTGTCGGGGCGCGTTAGCGCCTCAGCCAGAATACGTTGATACTGCTCCATGAAACGCTCAATTGTGGCAGCTTCAAACAGATCACTATTATACTCGACATAGCCCTGTATGCCCTCAGACGACTCCTGCAAGATCAGCGAGAGATCAAAACGGGTCGTCGTGGTCTCAATAGCAACTGCTTTCACTATCAGATCGGAGAGATCAACAGTGGCCAGAGGTATATTTTGTAATACAAGCACCACCTGAAAAATCGGGTTGCGTCCCAGATCACGTACAGGCTGAATCTGTTCAACTACTTTTTCAAACGGCAGATCTTGATGCTCATAGGCTTCCAGAGCAACGTTGCGTACACGTTGGACAAGCTCGCGAAACGAGGGGTTTCCAGAGAGATTGGTGCGCAACGCCAGATTATTCACGAAACAGCCTAGTATATGCTCCAGTTCTGGCCGCGATCTGCCTGCTGCTGACGTACCTACAATCAGGTCTTCCTGCATCGTATAACGGTAAAGTATGACATTTAAGGCTGCCAGGAGCACCATAAATGGGGTCGCGTTCTCTCGGTGGCTCCACAGACGCAGACGTTGGTAGAGAGCTTCTGGCAATCGCCAAGTCTGACGCTGCCCGTGATCTGTCCAGAAGACCGGACGGGGATGATCTGTTGGCAATTCCAACACCGGCAGGGTTCCTCCCAACTGACGTTGCCAGTATTCCAATTGATTGTTCAGTTTTTCTTCTGTGAACGTTTGCCGCTGCCAGCAGGCGTAATCTGCGTACTGGATCGGCAACTCCACTAGCGTTGCTGGCTGATCGATGCAGCAAG
The DNA here is from genome assembly GCA_039923935.1 of Ktedonobacteraceae bacterium. Classification (GTDB taxonomy): domain Bacteria; phylum Chloroflexota; class Ktedonobacteria; order Ktedonobacterales; family Ktedonobacteraceae; genus Paraktedonobacter. The sequence goes on from JBDTBU010000131.1 coordinate 1,577, forward strand.
AACGATACTGAGCCATAAGTTCGGTGACAAATAATTCGAGAGACCAAGCGTCGGTGATACTATGATGCATACATATCAGGAGAATATGCTCACGTTCGTTTAGGCAGAGAACAGCAATGCGCCAAGGCCACGCCTCTGTGATCTGAAAAGGTCGTAAAATCTGTGTATGCGTCCAGTGGTGAACCTGCGCTGCGCGGTCGGCGGGCGTTAGAAATCGAAGATCAATAAAAGGTACCTCGATCTCCAGATTGTCCTCTGACGCGATCACCTGGCAAACCATATCTTCAATCAGAGGCAATGTTGTACGCAATATTTCATGGCGTCGCACCAGCGCTTGTATCGCCTGTACCAGCGCATCTCGTTTGAGCATTCCTTCCAGATGTAAAGCGATAAGCTCGTTATACGCAGTGCTTTCGGGCATAAGATGTTGGAGAAACCACAAACGTTGTTGGGTAAATGAAAGTGGTATCCGTTCGTCTGAGGAGCGCCGTGGTAGAGGCGTGTTCTCAGACGAACGGATGCTTTCCCGACGGATACGCTTCTGCACCAGAGCCAGTTGCGCTGGAGAAAGGCCAGCCCGCTTTTTTAACAGTTCGTCTCTTGTATACATCCTGTTTCCCCTTCACTTGACTGTTCAATATCATCGATCAGTAACAACTCGACGGCGACAGCCAAATCGGCGATAGTAGGGGCTTCAAAGAGCGTGATCAATCGAATATCAACGCCAAAGATCCGGCGCAGGCGAGCAATTAATTGTGTTCCCATCAAAGAATGCCCACCCAGTTCAAAGAAATTATCCAGCACACCAATTTGCCCAATGCCCAGCAATTCACCCCAGAGAGCAGCAATCTCGTGTTCCAGTTCGCTTGCGGGCGGCACATACTGCGTGCCAAGCACCGGACGGATATAGCTCGTAGCCATATGCGCTGTGCGGAAGGCGTTGATACCGCGTAAGATAGTATCAATCGAGTAGTTCTGACTGCCTACGAGCATGCGCTGGAAATCTTCACTGGAAATGACGACGTGTGAGAGAGGATTGGCTAGAGCGCGTGTCAGAGCCTCAAAACCTTCCTCAAAGCTGATGCCAAAATGCTGACGCCGCCGACGGAAATAGTGTTGCGCCTCCTGAGGATAGCCCTGTAAGCCATCCTCCCAGGCGTTCCACTGCCACTCGCTCCAATCAAGCGCCACAGTTCGCCCATACTCGCAACGATAGATGTGAGCATAAGCATCCAGAAAGGCATTGGCCGCGCAGTAATCCACCTGGCCTGGACCTCCTCCAGTTGCAGAACAGACTGAAGAAAAGAGCACCAGAAAATCGAGAGGTAGCCCTTGCAAGATACGTCCCAACACCTGTGTGCCGCGAACCTTTGGTGCCAGCGCACGCTCTGCCATCTCTCGCGTCTTGAGTTGCATCAGGCCAGAGGCTGGTGCACCTGCTACGTGCAGCACGCCATGGAGTTCGCCAAAAGTCTTCAACGCGCAGTCAAGTGCTGCACGCATCTGCTCTTCGTCACACACATCCGCTTGCAACAGTAAAACGTCAGCACCCAACTCTTCCATGCGCAATATGCTACGCACTTGGCGTGCTGTAACCGCTTCGCCTGCCTCAAGCAATGCGGGCCATTCAGCACGAGGTGGTAGAGCCTTGCGCCCCAGCAAAATCAAGCGAGCTTGCACCGTCCGTGCCAGGTGCTCGGCCATCGCCAGGCCAATTCCCCCCAGACCACCAGTAATCAGGTAGACACCGCGCTGACGAAAGACGACCTGGGAGACGGGCGGCTCTGAGAGCCTGATTTGTTCAAAAGCCTGCACCCAACGATGCGGCCCACGCCAGGCCACTACTGTCTCGGCTGTTTCACTGGTCAGTTCAGCCAACACTTGCTGTAGAAGCCGTGTGTCCCGGACCGGCCCAGTGAGCTGACTCCCAGAGATGTCGATACTGCGACAGGTAATACCTGGATACTCCTGTGGAATGACCTTGCAAGGGCCAATCAGGGTTGCTTTCGCCGCACAGAGCACCTCAGCACCAGTGACATCCTGCATATCGCTGGAAATAATCGTTATTTGGCAATGATCTAGGCCCAGGTTGCCTAGAGCTTGAGTCAGGCTAAGCAGGCTATAGAAGCCGTGAGCCATCACTCCATCCAGGTCATCTTCCTCTGTGGTGGCACAAGGCCCCACGGACCAGAGATGTACTATCTGTGCGGGAGCATGGCCTCGCTCGCGCATATCTTTGAGCATGGCCTCGTAATCAGCCGCCGCATCTGGGCGCACAACATAGCGCTCCTCTGTATGAGAGAACTGCGATCCGGCTATGACTGTAACAACGGTATGTCCAGCGCGGCGCAAATGAACAACAAGCTGGCCCGCAAGACCAACATCATCCGCGAAGATGAGCCAGCACTGACTCTGCAATCTCGCTAAGGCTTCCTCAGCTTGGTGAGGCATGCCAACAGAACGTTTCCAGGAAGGGAGATAGAACCAATCGGCCAGATCGGCGTGTTTATCACCATCGTTCTCAACCAGGGCCACGATTGGATCAGCCGATGCGCCAGCGCGTACCTGGGGCAAACGGACCTGCTGGCTCGACTTGGCTTCGATCCAATAACGCTGGCGCTCAAAGGGATAGGTAGGTAGGAGTACACGCAGACGACGTTCGTTCGCGGCATAGCTACGCCAGTTGATGAGGACACCCGCTAGCCACAATTTGCCCAGCGCTGTCAGCAGGAACGCCGCCTCAGACTGCGGCTCATAGACGGCAGGCAACGTCGGAAAAATCAGAGCCGAACGCGTTTTATCGCAAACCGGATGTTGCTTGATATAGGAAGAGAGCACATGGCCTGCTCCCACCTCCAACAGAGCATACGCGCTCTCTTGCAGGAGATGTGCTACCCCTGTGGAAAAGCGCACAGTTTGGCATGTATGCTGGGCCCAATAGTCGGGGTTGGTCGCTTGTTCCTCTGTAATCCAGGTTCCAGTAACATTTGAAATATAAGGAATGTGAGGATGCTTGAGTGTTACAGTTTGTAGCAACGCAGTCAAGGAAGCACGTAGCGGAAGCATTTGCTGTGAGTGGAAGGCATGTGTGGCTTCGACCCAACGCCAAGCAAGGCCGCGCTTCTCCAAGTCTTGGGTTACAAGTGCTATGGCTTGCTGGGAACCCGCCAGGACACAAACGCCAGGAGTATTGACAGCAGCTAGGCTAACCTCTTCATTCAAATAGGAACTGGTCATCTCTTCCGAGATCGCGACGGCAATCATCACGCCAGCAGGCAGTTCTTGCATCAATTGGGCACGCCGGGCCACAACCATCAGAGCCTCATCAAGAGAGAACACCCCAGCTAGGCAGGCCGCCACATACTCGCCGATGCTATACCCCAACATGGCTTGTGGCTGTAATCCCCATTGCATCAATAACTGTGCCAGAGCATACTCCAGTACAAACGTCGCTGGCTGAGCTAGCAGTGTTTGCCGTAACGCGCCTATATTGTCTCCATCTTTGCTGTCACCCGATAACGCATATCCGTCCGAGGAGAGGCGTCGGTGCAGACTCTGTTGCCCCTGGCTGTTCTGACCATACAAGGGTCGTTCGCTCGTACATAGGAGCTTACGCAGATCGATACCCAGGTATGGTTCAAGCACGATGCAACAGTGATCTATACAAGCCCGGAAAGTCTGCTCCTGAGCGTAGAGTTCGCTGGCTATTCCCGGATAGAGTTCACCCAGGCCGGGAAAGAGCAAGGCAACTGGCCGATCAAGACGCTGTTCCTGGTGACTCCACACTTGGCCCGGTGTTATCTGCTCCAGCAATGTAAGAGCTTCACAGTGATCGCGACACACCAGCATCCGCCGATGCTCAAATCTCTGGCGTCCTTCCTGCAAGGTATAGGCGACATCAGCTAAGGGCAAGTGCTCATGTTCCCGTAGATACTCCCCCAAGCGCTGTGTTGCCTGCTCTAGCGCTGATGCAGTCTTTGCCGAGAGTGGCAAGAGTTGCCAGGGCCGTGAGGGGCTAGAGGGCACAGGCTCCGGTGCCTCCTCCACAATCACATGGGCATTGGTGCCTCCCATTCCCAACGAGTTGATCCCCGCTCTCCTGAGACGACCCGCCTGCCGTGGCCACGCTCGTAACGCGGCGTTGACCACAAACGGACTCTGCGCAAAGTTGATCTCTGGGTTGGGCTGCTCATAATGCAAGCTTGCTGGCAGTTCCTCTTTTTGCAAGGCCAATACCGTCTTAATGAGCCCACTGACCCCTGCCGCACGGTCCAGGTGCCCGACGTTCGTTTTCACTGAGCCAATGGCACAGTAGCCCACGGCCTCCGTCTGGCTGCGATAGGCTCTGGTCAGCGATGCCACCTCTATCGGATCACCCAACCTCGTTGCGGTGCCGTGTGCCTCCACATAACTGATGCTCTCCGCGCTCACCTCCGCATCCGCTAAGGCCGCTAGCACCACCTCGGCCTGGCCCAGCACACTAGGAGCAGCATAACTCACTTTGGTCGCCCCATCGTTGTTGATGGCCGAGCCACGGATTACCGCCAACACCTGATCGCCGTCCTCCAACGCTTCACTGAGTCGCTTGAGCACGACCACACCCACACCATCGCCAAACATGCTGCCGCCTGCTCGTGCATCAAAAGTCCGGCAATGTCCATCTGGCGACTCTTGCCCACCCTCTTCGTACAGATGCCCTTCTTTGATCGGCACATGCACCGAGACCCCTCCTGCCAGCACGAGGTCACTCTCTCCATGACGTAGACTCTGGCAGGCTAGATGCACCGCGACTAGCGAGGTCGAGCAGAAGGTCTGTACGGCCAAACTTGGTCCGCGCAGGTTTAGCTTGTAGGATACTGCCGTGGTGAGCGAGTCCTTGTCCGAACTCACCGAAATCTGATATCCGTTGACCACACCTCTCAATTCTGCAACAACTTCTGGGTTCTGAAGTAATGTGTGCAGATACGTGCTAATATTGGCCCCGCCAAAGACCCCGATCAAGCCCTCATAGCGCTGGGGATCGTAGCCCGCCCGCTCCAATGCCTCCCAACAACATTCCAGGAAGAGCCGATGCTGTGGGTCCAATAGCTCAGCCTCGCGTGGACTATAGCCAAAGAAGGCTGCATCAAAATGCTCGACGTTCTCCAAAATCGGACGAGCCTTGACATAGTTGGGATTTTGCAGCAGTTCAGGATCAACCCCTGAAGCCTGGAGTTCCTCATCTGTGAGATGCGCGATTGACTCCACGCCAGCACGCAAATTTTGCCAGAACTGCTCAACGTCGGCGGCTCCTGGAAAGCGCCCGGCCATAGCGACAATTGCAATATCGCGCTCAACCAGAGCTTTGCGTGCTTGGCCTCGCCGTTGCTCCAGTTGCAGTTTATATGGCTGTTCTTCTCTCGTAGATAGAGGGGTTGAGGCTTGTAGATACTCGACCATCATGCGGATCGTTGGAGCTTCAAAAAGAGCCACAACTGGCAGATGGACTTGCAAAGCCTTACGCAAACGAGCAATTACCTGCAAACCGGTGAGCGAGTTACCGCCAAGATCGAAGAAATTCTCATAGAGGCCCACTTGTTCCAGACCCAACACATCCTGCCAGATAGTCATTAAGACTCGTTCATAGTCATCGCTGCGAACAACGGCAGGCATGGCGGGTTGTACAGACAGATGACTACCGTCGCGATCATGGTCGTGGATGCCTTCAAGCAAAATCCACTGGCGTACACGAGAGGCCAAGTCTGCCGTTGAGAGAATTACATGCTGGACATCGCTTACCAGAATACGCTCAAGAGCCTCACAGCCCTCTTCCGGTGTCAGCGTATAGGTAGCGATACTCCCCCCCAACACGCCGTGGTCTTGCCCCTCAAACTTCCAGGTGTCCCAGTTCACGCTGATCCAGGGGATAGCGCTCTGCTGTTGATTACGCCAGCCAGCAAAGGCATCCATAAAGAGGTTCGCTGCTGTATAGGCCACCAAACTCAGTCCCCCCAAGATTGAGGAGAGTGAGGAGAAAAGCACACAAAAGTCAAGCTGATGTCCCTTTAGAGCCTGATCCAGAGCATAGAGACCATAGACCTTCGCCTTAAAATGTTGCTCACAGGCCGCTTGGTCCATATCCTGTAGTAGGCGAAAAAACGCTTCCCCAGAGGGGGTAGCGGCGTAGATTACGCCATATAACGCGCCAAAATGGGCTGTAGCCAAGTTCACAGCCTCACATACCTGGGCCACATCGGCGACATCAGCTTGTAACGGCAACACTTCCGCACCCAGGAATTCCAGATGGTGTATCTGCCTGATGCGCTGGCTAATCTGATTTTGCGTATCATGGGTGTGCAGCCAGTGGGGCCATTGTTCCCGCTCTGGGAAAGGGGAACGTCCCAGCAAGACAAGGCGAGCCTGAAATGTGCGTGCCAAGTATTCTGCTAACACACGACTGACTTTACCAAAGCCACCACTTATCAGGTAGACGCCCTTCTGGCGAAAACGCGTTTCCTGGGATTGGCGGGGCTTCAGCGGAACAGGCTGGAAGACCTGCACCCAACGCTGCTGAGCGCGATAGGCGATCATGGGATCGGTTGCGGCCCCCTGCAACTCAGCGATCAGACAGTCTACCAGCGGCGAGAGAGTTTCTGCTTCCGGCAGTGTAACGTCAATGACGCGACAACGCAGGCTGGTGTTCTCCTGTGCAATCACCTTGCAGGCACCCATCAGAGGATGCTTCTCCGGCATAACCTGCTCATCCAGTTGTAATGTAGATAGGCCATTGGCTAGAACCGTAATGTTTAGCGGAGATAGTAACACCTGTTTGGCCAATGCCTGTGCTAGGTAGAGTAGGCTGTAGAATCCTGTTTCCTGGCGGGCTTGAAATGTGAGAGGACCGGGGGACTCTGCCTGATGAGTGACGCTCCAACAATGCAGGATGTTCCTCCACTGAGCTTTTCCAGCGAACAGCGCTTTGCATAATGCAAGATAGTCCTGTGGCTCTCCAGGACGGATAGTATAGGTGCCGTCTGCATCACCCGCAAAACGGTCACGCGCATACACTTTCACAACATGTTCGCCACTGGCGAGCAACTGCTGTGCCAAAAGTTCACCAAGACCCTCCGCATCAACAAAAATGAGCCAGGATTGCGCGGTTTTCTCTTTCTGCTTTGCGGCAGGAAGCTCAGTCTGCTGCCAAGTCGCCAGATAGCTCCAATCGGCGATATCTGGAAGCTTTGCGGCGGTTGAGTGGTTCTCAGCCACACATACGGCCTGTTGAAGAGGTGGATCAATCCAGTACCTCTGACGCTCAAAAGGATACGTCGGGAGAGAGAGGCGCTGACGACCTTGACCGCTAGAGAATACTGTCCAATTGATGGTAACACCCGCCTGCCATAACAGGCCAAGTGTGGTAAGCAGAGCATCCCAAACAGGAGTAGTCTCTTGCTCCAATGAAAGCGCCGGCAATTGCAAGGTACGTTGTTGGGTAGTATGCTCAGGATGTTGTTCGATCAATGAACGAAAGCAGGTTTGCGTTCCAATAGAGAAGAGAACGTGCTCTTCTCTCTGCAACACCAGCCCCATGCCATCAGCGACACAAGGAGGATCATTCGTCAGCAACAAGAGCCAGTATGCAGCATCAGTAGCCTGTTCACGCGAGATTTCCTGTCCCGTAGCACAGGAAATGCACGGCATGTTTGGCTCTGAGCACGTCATCCACACAGGAGAAGCAGTTACTAATTGCGGATACTGATACCTAGTTAGCAAGAGGAGCGCATCTGCGAGTGAGAGCATACCAGCTAGGCAGGCTGCGGCATACATTCCCACTCCGGAACCCAGAACCGCTTGTGGCCGCACACCCCAACCCTTATACATACGAGCCAGAGCATACTTGCCCACAAAAGTTGCCCAGAGAGTATACTCAGGCTGGGCGAAAAGTTCATGACCATCCAGTTTGCGATAGACATGTAATAGCTGGCAACAGGCATCAACTTCTGCGCGAAAAGGAGGCACATGCTCATACAAAGCTAGCGCCAGATCACCACAGAGATCCGCCTCTGCTGAAAAGAGAAAGGTCAACTGGCGTCCACGAGATGTCTGGTACGTAAAAAATTCAGGCGTTGAGGCTGACTGTTCCAGGAGCGCAACGGCCTCAGTTTGGTCCCGGCAGAGCAAGGTTCTGCGATAACTAAACGCTGTACGACCGACCTGGAGCGTATAGGCCACATCGGCCAGGTGAGATTGCGGGTGCGCACGCAGGTAGTTTGCAAGATTAGCAGAGGCTACGGATAATGCGGCACTGGTTCGAGCAGACAGCACAAGCAAGGAGGAGGAGAATGAGCGTGCTGGCTCTACTACAGGTGCTTCTTCCAGAACAACATGCGCATTTGTACCACCCAAACCAAAAGAACTGACACCAGCACGGCGAGGCATCCCTTGCGAGAGCCATGGGTGGAGGGTTGTATTGACGTAAAAAGGGCTGTTCTCCAGATCGATATCGTGATGTGTGCGTTCAAAATTGAGGCTGGGAGGAAGCTGCTTATGATGAAGCGCCAGAGCAGTCTTGATCAGACCAGCAACGCCAGAGGCACGGTCGAGATGGCCAATGTTTGGCTTCACAGATCCAAGCGCACAGAAGCGCTTCTGTTGGGTGCGACCAAATGCCTTGAGCATTGCAGCCAGTTCCACAGCATCACCGAGCATAGTAGCCGTACCATGGGCCTCGATATAACCAATCGTCTCAGGCGCAACATCCGCATTTCCCAGAGCCTCGGCGATTACCTCCGTCTGACCTCCTAAGCCAGGAGCAGTATAACTGACACGCACGCCGCCATCGTTATTGACTGCTGAACCCAGGATCAAGGCATAAATATGATCTCCATCTTTTAGCGCATCTGTCAACCGCTTCAATGTCACCACTCCCACGCCATTTCCCATCACACTCCCTCTCGCGTGCATATCAAACGTGCGGCATTCGCCATCTGGTGACAAAATGCCGCCCTCTTCATAGTGATAGCCGCGCGGTTGGGGAACCGTAATCGCAACTCCGCCCGCTAGAGCAGTATCACACTCATACGTAGCCAGACTCCGACAGGCCAAGTGCACCGCAACTAGCGAGGTTGAGCAGAAGGTCTGCACTGCGATGCTCGGTCCTTTGAGATTGAGCTTATATGAGACCGTCGAAGTCAGAGAATCCAACTCGTTGCCCAGATTCAGTGCCAGTTCGCCGAGAGACTCCACGAGTTCTGGATGTGTATAGAGATTATGTGCTGCATAGGTACTGAAACTAGAACCAGCAAAAACACCAATCAACCCTGGATATGTTTCAGGTGTACAAGCAGCATCCTCTAACGCCTGCCAGGCACATTCAAGAAACAAGCGATGTTGAGGGTCCATAATCTCCGCTTCACGTCGAGTATAGCCAAAAAAAGCGGCATCAAAGAGATCAAGTCCCTCGATCACAGTACCAGCTTTGACATAATTTGACGGAGCCAGAGTAGCTGAAGAAGCCCCCGCTGTCAGCAATTCCTCCTCTGAGAAGTAGCGGATAGATTTTACTCCTCCAACGATATTCTTCCAAAATGTCTCTACATCGGATGCCCCAGGAAAGCGGCCTGCCATACCAACAAGCGCAATGGAAGTATCAGCGGTATCGCAAGTATCTGACACAATAAAACGTTCCATACCTTTACCCAACTGTACTCTTTACTGACAAAGCGGACTGATAATACCCGGTCTTCGCGTAAAGCATACCTGATGAGGGGGGTTGCTGTCATACAGTAACAAACGTATTTTTGTTACCAGGGAGGAGGTAAATGGAAAGAGTACTGGAGCAAAGCACGCCAAGCTCTAGCGAACTACGCGTTCGCGCAGCGGGCCACCTCAGTCCCACCTGAAAAGAGAGGGCATTGTGGTAGCCTACACTTTAAACAAATAACGAGCGTTGAGATTGACCTCTGCGACTAATCGTCTGGAGATGCTCAAATCCTGGCTGATCCAAAGTATACTGATAGGCGATCCGTCCTGGAGCAATCGACTTCCCTTGCATTTTCGAAAAACCCAGTTTTTTCACCAGATTATCGCCCTCAACAGTTGTTGTCACTGTATAAACACAGCTGATCTGGTAATTATTGACAATCATATTGCTGAGCACATCAACGAAGCGAGAAAGCGTAATGCCAGCATACAATTGCCGCAAGTGCATCGGTAACAGAGGATCGATGGCAATCACATCGATATAGATGCTGAATGGTACCAGGCGCACGAAAGGGTACATATTCTTCTCTGTAATTTCGCGCTCGATTTTACGGCCAGTTAACAGATCATTAAGAAAAGCCTCATCGAAGTGAAACATAGAGATATAGCCGACAACCAGTCCATTTACCTTCAGAGAGTGAAATGTATACTCAGACTTGCGCTGAAAGGCAAGACGTTCTCCCAGTGGTGTAATAAAATCCTGGCCAAAGCAGCGAATACCAATATTCATCTCCTCTCGTTGATCTGCAGGAGTAGAACGCGAAAATACAATCTTGTTGTACTGCTCAAAAACGGCAGTCATCGAAAGGACCAGGGCATCGATATCTCTTTTAGGATAAAGTCCTTGTTTCATACCAGGAGGAACCATTTTGGGAATCACGCCTTGGTTCACCTTGCGAAAAAACATTGCCTTAGAGAGTCCGAGTTTCTCTTGGGCTTCCTTTGCAGTGTAATAATGACCAATCAAAGTGGCCTCCCTCAAAGCAGCAGCCCAGGATAGCTTGTTAGGAAGCCATCTGGGATTGCTACGATAACATTTCGTATACTATACTCCAATTTCTTTGCCCTGAGCCATGAACAATGTAGCTCAGTTACGCTCGTATGGATCTAAACATCCAATAGTACTATGTGCTGCTCTTTACAAGAAAGCACGGAGGTGTTGCCAATAGTGCTCCTGAAGACGCTGCAATTTCTCTCTACCCGAAGGGTCCATCTGATACCGATAGGGCTTGCGGGTGGATACCAAGGATTTGTCCTGCATAGACTGAAAGCCCAAACGCGTAAGCAATTTTTCATCTTGTTCTGAGTGAGCCACTACATAAAGCCCCGTAATCTGGTAATCATTGATCAGCCAACGAAACAGCAGGTCGATGAAGCGATAAATAAGCACTCCCGCATAATAGTGGGCTAGGTGTTGAGGGAGTGCAGGATCAATGGCTAGAGCATCCAGGTAGGCCTCAAAGGGTTCCCGGCGGACAAAAGGTAACACCAAGTTCGAAGTAATATCCGTTTCAATTTTCTGCCCTGTCAGCAAGTCATCTAACACTTGTCCAGAGAGGGAGAAAATTGAAGCATGGCCGATGACTACCCCACGTAATTTGAGAGAATAATAACAGAAACGGCACTTTTGTTGCAGTGCAATCCGCTCAGCCAGAGAAAATGGAGATCCATATTGCTGGTATTTACTAGCAATTTTTAGTCCCTCCATTAGGTCGGCTGGCGACGAGGGAGAGAACAGAAGAGTACTCTGCTGAGCACTCATCGATAAAACTAGGGCTTCGACATCCCGCTTGGGATAGACCCCCTGTCTCATGCCTGGCAAAATCACTCTGGGAATGAATCCCTGTCTGATCCACTTATGAAACGTCGATTTCGAGAGGCCAAGCCTAGCTTGAGCCTCTTTCGCTGTATAGTAAGGCCCTGGAGTATCTTGCACCTGCAGCCTCCTGTCTTATCCTACCTTACTCCTTCTTTCTCTACTGTAACATATCTTTTGGGATTTGTAAACATTTATGGAATTGTGAAAACTTTTGCAACTTTGTGCACTTTTGGGGACTAATGGTATTGACAGAAAAAGATTTTTTAGTTATATATTAATTGTTAGATACTTCGCGGTGCTGAAGACACTTTTGAAACTTTGAGGACTGTAGCACCAGATGAGAAAGAGTGCTCAAGTGAATACCGATTGATCTCTTGTATATTGTGGAAACTACCATCTTTCTGGAGAGAATCTAGAAGAGAGGAAATCCCATGCCCCCTACCATGCACAAATTACGGATAGGTATCATCTTTGGTGGGCGTTCTAGTGAACACGAAGTTTCCCTGGCCTCCGCCATGTCCATTATTACCTATCTGGACAAAGAAAAGTACGAAGTAACTCCGATTGGGATCACCAGAAATGGACAATGGATTGTTGGTGCAACACCGGTGGAACTCTTACAAGAGGAACAGGAAGCCAATAAGAGAGGTCATGCCCTCACAACAGCTTGCCTGACTACCGAGCCGAGTCCGATCTCTCTTTTGCATGGTTTTCCACTCCTTCTCGGAGAAAAGCTGGATGTGATCTTCCCTGTTCTACACGGCACCTATGGAGAAGATGGCACAATCCAGGGATTTCTCGAATTGGCCGATGTACCATATGTTGGCTGTGGCATCCTTGGATCTGCATTGGGTATGGATAAAGATAAGATGAAATTACTCTTTCGGGCCGTGGGGCTTCCTACTGTTGAGGCTCTTGCATGCCGACGCTCCGAATTAAAACGTTCACCGGAACAGTTAATGGACACCATTGAGCGTCAGATAGGCTATCCTTGCTTTATCAAACCAGCTAATGGTGGCTCAAGTATTGGAGTGAGCAAAGTCTACAACCGGGCTGAGCTAGCACCAGCGCTGCAACTGTCCGCACGTTACGACACAAAATTGGTAATTGAACAAGCCGTTCAGTGCCGTGAACTTTCCTGCGCCGTAATTGGCAATGACGATCCTATTGCTTCCGTAGTAGGAGAAGTAATCGTTACCCACGATTTCTACGATTATCATGATAAATATCTCAATAGCACCAGTTACACCACAGTTCCGGCGGATATTCCTAGGAAACTCTCTGATGAGATTCGTTTTCAGGCGGTGCAGGCTTTTCGTGCTCTCGATCTGTGTGGACTCGCGCGGGTGGACTTCTTTCTGGAAGCGAATACTGGACACGTATTGATCAACGAGGTCAATACCTTCCCCAGTTTCACAAAGCAGTGTTTATATCCCAAACTCTGCGAGACAATCGGGCTACCCTATCCACTCCTCTTGGAATATCTCATAAACCTGGCCCTGGAACGCCACGCTGATCGTCAAAACAACCATACATGTGTACACTTGGATACAATTCACATAAACTCGGCCAGCGACAGTATTCCAGCACATAGAACGAAGAGGTTTACAAGGCTGCTTCCTGAGCGAGTTTTGGACGTTGATCTAGGACTGGAGCAGCAGCTTACCTAGCTACTGTATTTTTAGCTACGAGTCGAATTGTGTAGGATAGTATTTCAAACCCCATTTTGGGCAGTAAAAATGGGACCCTTAGAGAAGGATACATCATTCTTACCTATCAGCACATGCCATGCTGAAAAGGAAGATATATGTATCCAGATTGTCATAGATAGTCATCCACAAAAGGAGCTTTCCATGGTTACACGTCAATCATCTTCTATCACTAATAGGCATGCTTTGCTACCTATTTCTGAACTGCATGATTCGGAAATAGGTAGCGGATGTGCGCTAGATATTCTAGAAGATCTACAGATGATCACACATCTGTTGAATATGGGCCAGGCTCTCTGTTCCCAGATGCAAAATGGTGTTGATCGTCTCTGTGACGAGGTAAAGCGTATTACATGTGAGCATGCACAACTCTGTCTCGGTCGCCAACGGACCTTAAAACGGGGAGAACTGCCATCTACCACGCTGCTGACACTGCCTGTACAGTTCAGTCATATCATCTACGGAACGCTGTGTATCACTTTTGACCCGCTACATCCTGAGCAACCTTCCATTCATCCGCTCATTGCTCAACTTCTCGCACAGGTCTGTGGCTGGCTACTCTACACGCTTGAACAAACCTCGTTCTTACAAGGGCAATGTCAGCAACTTGATTATCAGGTCCAAGGACCTTTAACCAAACGTGAGCGCCAAGTGCTGAGCCTCATGTGCCATGGCAATAGCCAGGATGCTATTGCCGAAGCACTGTGTATCTCACCAGCAACGGTTGGCAAGCATCGGCAGCATATTTACGAACAACTAGGAGTTCACAATGAGCATGATGCAGTCCTGGTAGCCTATCAGATTGGACTCTTTTCACCCATCGAGGATTTGTAATCCTGAATAGGAGAGCGTACGGCATGCATTCACAGATGTTGACTTGCGAGCAGATCATGAGCAATTTTGTACAATGGGCGCAAGAACAGCCCGACATCAGGACTATTCTTATTATTGGATCACGAGGCAGAGTGGACCACCCAGCCGATCAATGGGCCGACTTGGATCTCTTGTTCGTAACGACCGATCCTTATCGTTTCCTTACAAAAACAGACTGGTTAGACAATCTCGGTGTTCCCTGGTTAACATACGTTGAAGATGATGCTGGAGTGCTGGAGCGGCGCGTGCTCTTCGAGGGGGGAGTCGATGTGGATTTTGTGCCACTCTCTCTTGAACAAATTGAAAAGATGATGGGAGTTGATCTGTTACCTTTAGAAGATGTTATCCTACCAGGGATACGAGTGCTTCTCGATAAGGATGGCCTCGCGGAAGTTTTCCATATGGCACGTACGGCTTTGGCTGAGTCTCCAACCCGTTCGATTCCTCCACACGCTACGGAGCTTATGGAGGTGGTCAATAACTTCTGGTATCACGCACTCTGGGTGTCAAAGAAACTCCGACGAGGCGAATTATGGTATGCCAAGTGGGCCTTGGATTGGCGGATGAAGGTGCTTTTGTTACGTATGCTGGAGTGGCACGCACGTGCCACCCATGGTTGGAGCTACAATACCTGGAAGGATGGTCGCTTTCTGGAAGAATGGGCTGATCCACGTGCACGCAAAGATTTACGCAGTGCCTATGCTCATTATGATAAAGAGGACATCGAACAGGCTTTGTTGGCTACGCTCGATTTGTTTTGTTGGTTAACCCGCGAGACGACGACTCTGTTGAACTACACGTATCCCACTCACGTTGAGGAACATATTACCTTATTAATGCAACCATATCTCACACAGAAGACTGTTTGAGAAAGCGCGTCTGCGCTCATCTTTGGGAAAGGAATTCCGAGTTATGAAACGCTCCCAATAACGACAGAGAACAATAGTATCAGAAATGGCCTGCAGAGCCGAGCTTTCCGTTCGTATTCCAAACGGAGCCGCTTCCCTCCACCGGCATTTCCCATCTCTCACTCTCTCAGAATGTCTCCAGCCCGCTCAACAAGCCAAGTTAGCGTTGCAGAGCTTCTCCTGTTTCTCTCGGCGTTGCCGTCAAAATTGTAGTCAAAGTAGATCGTGAGAGTGCGCTCTACAAGCCGATTCACCCGTAGAAGCAATGCATCCTGTGGGAACCAATAGTGACCTCTTGCAGAGACAAAGATCTGAGCCGCGATTCTTCTGCGGCTCAGATCTTTTACCAAAAGAGTGATGAAGAGCACACTCTTTTCTGTTGGCTGGCATCCCTCCCAAAAGCGGAAATAATCACGCCTGCATCGCTTGCTAGCACACTTCTGCGGTCACATGCTTTCTCACACGTGGTTTTTGTCCGAGAGAGCCGTCAACTGATAGCAGAAGGATGGGTACCGTCTCGCATACCTCTCTCGAAGTCAATACGTTGTTTGGCTATAGATCACCCTCCTGTAACCAGTGCTTTGTTGCCATTCGCTCGAAGATTTCCGTCACCTCAGTCGCTGACGGGACCGTAAGCACGTTCTCCTCAGCGAACGCTTGCGCTTGTGGATACCCGCTTGCCCTGATCTCTTGCGCCGCTGCCTCCCCATCGTATACCGTGTGCCGGAACTCGTACCCCTGCGGGCTGAGCAAGAGCCAGTACGCACCAGGCTGGTCAGCATAGGGCATCCCGACACTCCCTGCATTGAGAAGACGCAGGTTGCCGACACACCGATCAAACTGCATATGTGTATGCCCACAGACGACGATCTCCTGCTGTACCCCGGAGAAGATGACGTGGAGTCGTTCCTCAGGCGTGAGAGAGGTAAAGATCTCCTCGTCACTGCGTGTGGTCGCATGACAAAAGACGATCTCTCCCAGACCCTCGACCTGGAACACCAATTGCTCTGGCAACGTTGCCAAAAAGTCCCGCTGAGCACGCGTCAACTGCTCAGCGGCCCAGCGTGTCACCTCACGCGCCTCTTCTGGTAGAGTAGGGCTAAATGGCTGACCGTCAAAAGCCGCGACGACTTCGCGATCTCCATTGCCACGAAGAGAGCGGACCTGATCGCCAAGTTGGGAGAGACGTTCCAAGGTCTGCCCAGGCAGGGGTCCAGAGACAATATCGCCTCCAACAACGATCAGATCAGGTTGCACCTCGTTGATCTCTGCGAGAACCGCGTTCAGTGCAGGGAGGTTCCCATGAATATCGTAGAGTGCCGCTATTTTCATTGTTCAAACTCCTTACGAAAAAACTGAAAGAGGGCATCAGTTCAATATATCTTAGAATTATGCATAATCTTTTGCACAAAGCATTAGAGTATATTAGTGCATATAATGCTGTATTTTCGCCAGAAAATCATCGATGTCAAACGGTTTCAGCAAGAAGTCATCGGCACCTACTTCTTGCGCAATCTGCTGGACATCTTTATTTGCTGAGCAGAGAATGATGGGTAAATCTCTGGTCGCCTCCTGACTCTTGAGGCTCCTGCACACATCTCGTCCATCGACGCCTGCCATCCAGATATCCAGCACAAGGACGGCGGGTAAATCACCGCTGAGGTTTCTGGCCTCCGTGCCAGAGGGTGTTGTAGCGACTGTATAGCCTTCATCCTCTAGCATCATTCTCATAGCCTCAAGGATAGTTTTATCATCATCAGCAACAAGGATAGTTTTGCTCATGTGCTCTCTTTCTCCTCTTCTAAAGGGATGCTAAAAGAAAAGGTTGAACCACATCCTGGGGTACTTTCAAACCACATCCTTCCGCCATGTCGTTTGATCATTTCAGCGGAAATATAGAGGCCCAAACCCAAGCCAGAGATGGTTTCCAGTGCTTTTTCATTCACCCGATAAAAGCGTTGGAAAATCTGGTCTTGCTGATCGAGCGGAATGCCCAGACCAAAATCCTGGACACTCACAATAACCTGTTTCTCCTCTGATGATACCTTGAGAAGAATAGTATCTGCGTGGGGTGAATATTTAATCGCATTGCTCACAAGATTGGTGAGTACCTGGCCAATTCGATCTCTATCACCACAAATTATGTGCTCTCTGCCATTTTCTATGCGCGTAGTGTGCCGCGTAGTTGTGCGCTGCATTTCTTCGCTGACTTCACGCAGTAAGGACATCAGGTCAAACGTTGTTTTCTGTAACGCTAATTTGCCTACTTCTATTTTTGTGACATCTACTAAATCGGCGATGAGTTTTGTAAGCTTATCAATCTGGGTACTCATTTTCGCCAGCATTTGAGCGTTCTGGCTCTCCCCTGATTTGTCAAAGCGTTTGTGCAAGATCTGGGCAAAAATCTTTAAACTGGTAAGAGGTGTTCTCAACTCATGGCTGATAACCTCAATAAATGCGTCTTTTTCTCTGGCTAGACGTTTGTTTTCGGTAATATCCAAAATAAATGCGACTGCCTGATCTCTCTGGGTACCAAGGAGAAGATATCCAATCAGCACATCTACAATTGAGCCATCTCGCTGAATGTACTGTTTCTCATAGAGACTGGATTTGCCTTTTTGCTGGGCCTCATTGATGTGTTGCTGATCAACTGGTAACCACTCTGGCGGCGTGATATCGGTCCAGCGAATTTTCCTCTCCAGGAATTCGCTCTTGCTATAGCCAATGAGGCGTAAAAAAGCCTCATTGGCGTGCGATATCTCGCCATAAACGTCGGAGAACACAAAACCGATCACATCGGATTCTGCAAACAAACGCAATTTTTCTTCAGTGATATGTAATTTTTCTTCGCTGTTCTTGCGCTCAGTGATGTCAACATTAATGCCGAGTATACGGAGAGGCTGACCTTGCTGGTCGTAAAATGTGCGGCCTTTCGCATAGATCCAGTGAACGCTCTGGTCGGGCCAGATCACTCGGAACTGCATATCCAGCGCGGTCTTTTGTGCTATGGATGCAAAAAGCTTCTCGCGCGAGGCAGGCAAATCATCGGGATGCAACGTCTGCTCCCAGGCAGTCTCGGTTCCAGCAAAACTTCCTGGCGACAGCCCAAAGAGTTCTTCAGATTCCTTTGTCCCGACAACCAGCCCTGTTTGTAAATTCCACTCAAAAATTCCAATATTGGCTGCCTGTTGGATAAGCTGGAGCCGTTCTTGATTTTCCCGCAAGTGTTGAACCGCCGCCGCTGCATCCTGCTCTGGGCGCAATGGATTACTCGCGTCAAACCCAATATCCATACTACCTACCTCCAGAAGCTTGCTCGCGTCTCTCATAATGGGTCGCAATAGAAGACCAGTAGCTTTCTGCTCTGCCTATTAAGTAGTGCTCAAAGGGCGTGTCAATCATCTCTCCAGCCTCAACAACGGCTATCTCTCTGTTTACTACCGCATGTGACACTTACAACGTACCATCCATACACCGCGAATGCAAACAGGACAGAGGAAAAATGCCAGTTCCATCACCATTATTGGTTGTGATACTGATGATTTTCCAATATTTCTCTCGATATATCACAGAGAGCCAAAAGTACTCATGTACTAGATTTGCAATCACCGAATTGTATATACTTAGCTCTATTATTACAGAGAGTTAGCTACGTGGAAGTGTCTGTCAAAACAAGGAAAAATGCATGAAAGATACGTCGCAAACAGGTTTGATAAGTCAGACTGCCGTCTTGAATCGGCTGGTACAGTTGGGATTTGAAGTGTTATTGCCCTAGGCCGATCACCTCAGTTACGATCTTGCGTATTTTGTCACAGAGGAGCACCGTAACTTTGGCTTCTTTACGCATGAGGAAAGCTATCTGGTGCGTGTTCAGGTCAAAACAGCTTGGCTTTCCAAGGATCGAACCTGCCTTATGTTTAATACATCCTCAGTCGTTAATGGAAAAAGGAAGTCTGGAGTCTATTTTGGCAAAGCAGAATATTTTGCCGTCTATAGCCCAGATACAGGAAAAATCTATATGATTGTGGTGGATAAAGCCCCAAGAGATCATGTGTATCTTCGGTTTAAAAGTGTGGGGGTGATACGTAGTAATGGCAAACAAAGCTGGCATGTGCCCTATGAAGAGGCGGTAAGTAGTGGCGTTAATTACTGGTGGGCGGAAGATTATGAGGTGTGAAAGCATGATATTATTCTTGTTCGCTTAATTTGATGCGCCACCAGCCACCACGTTCCATCGTTTGGATGCGGTGGCAGTTGGCACAGCGGACTTCGCATTTGGCGATTTCCGATTGGATACGGGGCCAGGAAGCTGAGTTTTTGAGCAATTCGGATATACTTTTCGCCTTCTTGCCATGTACATGATCGAATTCGAGAACACGTATGTCAAGACAGTTACAATCAACACAAG
>JBDTBU010000132.1:0-4377 GCA_039923935.1 Ktedonobacteraceae bacterium
GGCTATCCTGGAGCCGAACACTATTCTCAATATCACCGATCTCAATCAGGCCGAATACTGTGCCCGCCAGTACTTGTTGGGTCGTCTAGCGCCGTCAGGTGGCTCGACAGCGGCCCTGCGTGGCAATTTGGTGCATCACTGCTTCAAAGAACTGCTCAAAGAACAGGACCGAGGCCACTCGACACGCGGCTCAGTCAGCAACGAGGAGCCATTGGCAATTCTGCAGCGCCATCTGGATCGCGAATTGACGCAAGCCCGCCTCGATCTAGCTCTGCTCGATACCTCGGCGGAGACCATGCGTACGGAAGTTGCTCCGCATTTGGAGAGTCTGGCGAATTGGTTTAACACCCAGCGCACAACCCTCTGGGATTTGCCTACAGAGGGCGAGGAGATCGAGGATGGCACAGGCTACAACGAGCATATGGTGCGTGCCGAGACGTTTCTACTCGCCCCAGAGATTGGGCTGCGAGGTCGGTTGGACCTGCTTTGGCAACAAGGTGGGCGGCGGCGTTTGCTGGAATTGAAAACTGGTGGCGCGAGCGGCCAGTTGCCTCGTTCCTCGCACAAATGGCAGGTCCAAGGCTATCACGCGTTGCTGACTGTGCGCCGCGAGTCGCGCATGAAAAAGGCACTGGCTACGCTGCTCTACAGTGGCACACCCCAACAGGCCCAGGACTTCGGCATCCCCTTCACTGTGCGCCAATTGCAGGCCGTCAACGCCACGCGCAACACGCTTGTCCTCAGCCATGCCACTGGTCTGCCGCCCGCGCCTCCTGGCGTTTCGCGTTGCTCCAAATGTGCCATGCAAGACCAGTGTAGCCAAGTTTCTGAACTGCTGGGCTGGCAACCTCCCGAACTGCATCAACCAGAGCAAGCGGACGATAGCATGTTTGCGGTAAAAAGCGCTTCGGCGAATAATAACCACAATGGGATAGTGGCGCTAGAACGAGCAAAGACGAATAATAAGTCTAAGCACATGTTAGATTTGAGCGAACTGACTCAAGAAGATCGTGAGTTTTTTGCGTTGTATTATCGTTTGTTGCAGCAAGAGGGCTACGAGATCGAGAAGCAGCAAGCCCTGCTCTGGCAAACCCCTGTGGGAGAACGTGTGGCGCGTGGTGCAACCATCAGTGGCCTGATTCCTGTCGATGCGCCAGTTTCCACAGGGCAAGGCGAGTGGCAGCAGACATTTCGCTGCGTGAATACGTCTGAACTGCGTGATGGGGATGAGATTTTGCTCAGCGATGGCGACCCCATAACTGGTGAGGTTGTGACTGGTACCATTCTCAGCGTGAGTTCGGAGCAGGTGCGTGTGTGGACACCTGAACTCATCACACGCCCGTCGTTACTGGATCGCTACGATATGAGCATCGTGCATGTGCGCACTGTGCAGAACCTATTGCGCTGGCTCCAGGCTGATGCGCGTTTGCGTGGTCTGGCTAATGGCACACGGCGTCCAACCTTCTCGCAGCAGACCGTTACGCCACGTCCCGACTTTAATGACGAGCAGAATTTGGCGGTGACTCGTGCGCTCCAAATGCACGACTATTTGCTGATCCACGGTCCGCCGGGCACAGGCAAGACCAGTGTGATTGCTGAGATCGTTAAACGGCTTTGCCAGCAGGGTCAGCGCGTGTTACTGGCTGGCTTTACCAATCAGGCCGTTGATAATATGCTGATGCGTCTGGAACGTGAGGGCTTTCACGATTATGTGCGCCTGGGCCACGAACGCAGCGTCAGCGATACTGTACGCCCTCGACTGTGGCAGGTTTTGAGTGGCTCTGAGACGGCTGCGGGCACTACACAGGCCAGCGTAGAGATTCGCGAGTTACTGCGTCGCAGTCCCGTCGTGGCCTCGACGACGGCTACATGGTCCTCGGACAAGTACGCACCATCCGCGCCAGATGCACGCCGCGAAGATGTGCTACTGGATTTCGATGTGGCGCTGATCGATGAGGCTGGGCAGTTGACCATTCCGGCTATCCTGGGCGCGTTACGCTTCGCCAAACGTTTTATCCTCGTTGGCGACGAAAAGCAGTTGCCGCCACTCGTGCTCAACAAAGAGGCTGGCACGCAGGGACTAGCCGATTCGCTGTTTAGTCAGCTTAAACGTCTAGATGAAGAGTACCACCAAGAACACACACAGGAGATCAGCGCGTGCGTCCCGTTGCGTGTGCAGTATCGTATGCACGAAGTCATCTCCGCCTTCGCCTCGCGTACCTTCTATCGTGACCAGTTGCGTGCCCATTCCTCTGTGGCCCAACGACGGCTAAATCTGCTCAGGGCACTGCCCGGCACAATGCCCGCAACTGTGGCCGTGCTCCAGGCTGTGCGTGCTGATCTCCCGATGGTCTTTCTCGATGTGCGTGCAGAGGTCAGCGAGGCCGCTATCAAGATGAGCAACGCTGAGGCGCGTATCGTGCGTGAACTGATCGCTGGACTGCTGGCACGAGGTGTGGGCGCGGATGAGATCGGCGTGATCGCACCCTATCGTGCTCAGGTAGCCAACCTGCGCCGCCACCTCTTTAGCGACGATGCTGCCGCCGCCTGGACAGCCTTGCCGCTCGACATGCCCTTGAGCATCGACACAGTAGATCGTTTTCAAGGTGGCGAGCGCTCGGTCATCATTATTTCGTTTGCAACCTCAGCCACGCCAGCAGCTGAGAGCCAGTTGCGCGAGCATCTGACTAATCCTCATCGCCTGAACGTCGCTCTGACGCGTGCCCAACGCAAACTCATTCTCGTAGGCAACGTTGGCGTGCTGGAAGAGTTGCCCCTATTCAAACGGCTATTGGGGTATTGTCGAGAATTACGCACAGTGTTTGTGTGTTGAGCACGAATGTTGATTTGCTTTACATTGGGTTATCAATACTCTGAAAATCTTCTTACAATAGTACGCAGTTTCTAGAATGTCGCGTTTTTCCAATACGTTTCGTTGTTTTTCTGCTAGAATCTGCTCTATTGAGTTCACCTGAAAAACTTTCCAGGCTCAAGCAATTACGCATGAAAACACAAGGAGTACAACCCTATGAAACTCTCTTACGTCGTTCTGCTCTCGGATGATATTCCAGCGGCGATCCGCTTTTGGCGTGATGTGATGAATTTGCCTCTCACATATAGCGATGAAGCTATTGGCTATGTAGCTTTTGAGACTGGTAATGCCGGACTAACACTCTCGATTTATAACAGGTCTGGACTCGCTACGTTGTTGGGTGAAGCGGTGTCAGCGCCAATGGGCCGTCAGATGTATCTCTCGTTCCCTGTGGACAATGTTGATACCAGCTATACTGAACTGGTTGAGCGTGGTGCCACACCAGTCGCCAAGCCGCGAGATATACCAGCACAGCAATCGCGCCTGGCCCATTTCAGCAGTCCCGATGGTCATATCATCGAAATCTTTAGCCCGATGCAAACCACCCCATCTAACCTGTAGCATTCAGCGACCAGATTGGGTGAGAATGTACCGCATTACCGCAACGCTCTATACCAATTGCGGTAATGCGGTAAACGCTCGCCGCTTAATATCTCCCCTTGAGTTGGCAGTGTCCATCGGCTATACTACATGCAAAGTGTTCGACGAATTGGTGTGTACACAAGCAGGAGAAGTACATGACACAATCACCCATCCTGACGGTAGGTAGTCTCAACATGGATCAGATCGTGCAGGTTGAGCGGCTACCAGCGTTGGGCGAGACACTGTTGGGGGCTGACTCGCTGCGGCTGGTGCCGGGTGGCAAGGGTGCGAATCAGGCGGTGGCTATGGCGCGTCTGAATGCTGCTGTGAGCATGGCCGGACGCGTGGGCGCGGACCCCTTTGGGACGCAGCTACTCCAGGCTTTGCAGGCCTATCATGTGGATACCTCGCTGGTCGTGGTTGATGAGCAACAGGCCAGCGGGGTCGCGTTGATTTTTCTCGTGCCGCAGGGCGAGAACGCGATTGTTGTGGCGGCTGGTGCAAATGGATGCGTGGGCGAGGATCAGGTTCAGATGCAGCACATTCTTGCGGCGTTGCCCACCGCTCGCGCCTTGGTGCTCCAGTTGGAGATTCCTCTGGCGACTGTGCAAACGCTGATCGTTGCCGGACATCAGGCAGGTGTACCCGTGGTGCTCAATCTCGCCCCAGCTCAGGCATTGCCGTTAGACGTTTTGCGTCAGGTGGATGTGCTGGTAGTTAACGAGACTGAGGCGTCTTTCTTGCGTGATATGCTCGTAGGTGGATTAGCGCACTCTCCGGTAATTCAGTCGCCAGAAGAGGCTGGATTATTGGCGGAACATTTACATGAACAGGGCTTTCCCACTGTAGTAATCACACTGGGCGCACACGGAGCCGTTCTAGCACACACAGGCGAAAATGGGCATGCTGAGTGTATTCATGTG
>JBDTBU010000133.1:0-10376 GCA_039923935.1 Ktedonobacteraceae bacterium
TCCTGCTCTTTTGCACTTAACTCAGCAAAAACAGTATGCTCTAAGGCGGCCAGAAAAACCTCTAACAAGAGGTCTTCAGCATCCTCACGCGAGGCAAGTTTTCGAGAGATAAAAGCAAATAATACGGGTGCAAAACGCTGGTAGAGCACAGCCAAAGACGGATTGTCCAGCGTCATGCATTCATTGTGTTGCATGTCAGCCTCAATAAAATTATACATATCAACGTATTAGATCGTTGGGGGAAGGGAAATGTCACAAGCACAGCCAAAGGGTGCATACCCGTGACAGGCATACACCCTTTCATTACTTGTACGAAGAAAATCAGGCTATCCAAACTCGTGCTACAGACGTTGTCGGTGTCATTTGACCGTTATTGAACACCGTGTTATCACTTTCGCCAGAGACAATATACTTGCCATCGGGCGACCAAGCCAGCACGGTGATCCTTGACGTATGCTCTTTGTAAACATACACTTGCTGGTCGGTACTTACATCCATAATAACTACCAGATTCATAGCATCTTTTCCGCCATAGCCCGTGTAGGCAAGATATTTGCCATCGGGCGACCAAGCCAGTTCATTTCCACCTTTACCAATAAACTGCTTCACTAGTGTAGCTGTCGTCACGTCCCAAATCTCAATCGTTGCCATATAATTGCCACCTGAATGGACAGTGCCGACAAAGGTTAGATTATGGCTCTGAGGCTGCCAGAAAACCGGCGCATCGCTACCAAGCATCATATCAAGATGCCGAAAAATGCGTTGGTGCGTGGCCGCATTCCAAACCAGAACCTGGTCAGTCTGCCCATCTCCTCCCTGCGTGTTATACGCGTGTGCAGCGATATATGTGCCATCAGATGACCATGCTACCGAACTAACCACATAAGAGCCGCTTACCGACAGGGTAAAAGCGGGTGCGCCCGTCTGAGTATTCCAGACACGGATTTCTCCGCTTGCTCCAAAGGAGATTGCTGAGGCCATCTGTTGCCCATTGGGTGACCAAGCTGTGGTGCGAAAACCGAAACCCCCACTAGCAGGAAAGAGGCTGGAGAGGTACGATGTACCCGTGGTAGTAGGAGTAGTGGGAACCATTGCTACATTCCCAGTATAGCTGCGCACAGTCTGACCAGTTTGACCATTTACAATCAGCACCTCCTGGTTGGTTGCAATAGCTACCTGCACACTATTAGGTGACCACTCCAAGCTCCATGCCCATTCGTTCTGGCCAGGCATCGGGACAGTCACCAGATGCTTCCCATCAACCGCATCCCAGATCTGTACCCCGTTAGAAATTACTACAGAAGCTATACGCTTGCTATCTGGTGACCAAGTAAGGGCGCTGAAGTCTCCTGAATTAGAAGAAGACCTTGTGTAAATGGTCGTTCCCACAGAGGTAGGAGTGCTGACAACAGTTGGAGTAGTATGTGTTTTCTGTATACTAGGTGAGCCTACCCTTGCTTTCTGATGGCTCAGGTTCAGCACAAGGGCCATACTACCCACCAATAATGCGACACAAAGCACAGCAGCCAGCATACCCAAACGTTGGAACAATTTTCCGCCTTTAGGCTGTGCAGAGACTTGATTTCGCATCGTGCGAGTCCTTCCTTGAGAAATCCTCAAATGATCTGTCAACAATGATTTATTTGTGGGATGTGACAGCTCACGGTTTCCGACCACCCTGGTTGAGATGCGTTGCCATGCTTGCTCAAGTGAGATAACATCCTGCTGCTGCTCAGTCTGATAATACGCCTGGAGGTTCTGGACTAGGTGCTCTTCTGCCCGAAAAAGTTCCTGATTCTGCTCGTTACGCGGCAAACGGATCACGTTGGGGTTCAGGGACAGCCGATCTACCTGCTCATCGACGTTGCTAGATGTGAAAAATTTCCGATTGTGTTTCATAAACGGGTTCCCCCCTGATCCTTTTCGTAGATACCGCGCAAAAAGTTGAGCGTGCGCGAGAGCATAACGCGAATCGTGCCTTCGCGTTTGCCCAGGATCGCAGCGATTTCAGAGCAGCGCAGACCATTCGCGAAACGCAAGTGTACCGCCTGCCGCTGGATCGGCGAAAGCTTTTCCAGGTGGCTATGCAGACGCGTATACTCCTCGCGTTGCAGAGAAACCTGTTCAGGTGCGTGCTCGTCGTCGGCGTAGAGCGTGTCGGCGAACAGATCCAAGTCCAGACCTTGCCGAAGTTGTAAACGCCGATAGGCATCCACAACCTTGTTGCGTGCCACCCGCCAGAGCCAAGCAGCTTGTTCTTTCTCGCTCAGCCGGTTGAGATCGCTACTTTCGACGGCGGCGACAAATATCTCTACCAGAATATCCTCTGCGTCCTCGCGTGAGGCGGCTTTCTGGCGCAAATGGGCGAAAAGAGCGGGAGCGTGTAGCTCGTAGAGCCGAGCCGCTGGCGAGTCGCTTGAAACGCTTGTTTTCGAGAATTGCATGTCTTCCCTATTGCAAAAACACTTGACCTCTGCGGGATTTTCCTGGTAGAGTGATCCCTGTTTTCAGGCGTGTGAGGCGGCATCAAATTGTCTCCATTGCTTCGATCCGTTTGAGGATACTGCAATAAAATGAGAATATTTGAGGCCTCACTTTTTCTATCGCATGGGATAACAAAAACGTTACATCGTCGCTCTGTAAGTGTCCGGACGGGCATCTACAGAGCGACGATGTAACGTTTACGCAATGTGTGTTAGAAGCTAATCGTTCTCATCTTCTTCGGTCACGTTATACGATGACGGAGTATACGGCGTGTGCTCAATTGGCACGCGATAGCCACGCGCCTGGTTGCTCGCGGGATTGGCGGGTGTAGCTGCGGATGGTGTGGACTGCGCGGGAGTCTTGAGATCTGTGGTGATGGATTTCACCAGTCGCTCAATACGATCCCAACGTGCCGGGTAACGCTCGGCATAGAACTTCTCTTGGTCTGCCACATCATAGATGTAGAAGGTGAAGTCCTGACTGTTGTAGCGATAATCGACACGGGTATAGGGAATGCGCACCAGTTCCAATACCTGCAAACTTGGCCGAGACTCGGATTTGACAATATTTGCACGTTTTGTGATGTCTTCGGGCAGGCTGGCTTTCTCCACGATCTGCACAGCGGTGCGCCAGACATCGATTGGCACGGACTCAGGCGGCGCTTCGGGATAGAGCATCTCGCTCAACTCGGCATTGTAGACAAGATCGCCGGTGATATTCTTCAAACGAGTCTCAGGAATAGCTCCGTTGCCGATAATTTGTGCCTGCGTGTCCATCTCAAAGTGACGCACGAGATCGCGGTGGCGCACAATTTTACCAGTGCCACCACAATTGTCACATTTCTCAGTTTTTGAACCATGACAACTCTCGCAGATACGCTTGCCTGTGCCGCAGGAGCATTCGACCTCGCCGTTAACGCAATCGGGGCAAGGCACTGTGCGGCCCTTGTTGACGGGATCTGTATCTATCGCATTGGGTAGCGGTATACCCTGCTGGCGAATACCATCGAATACGCCAGAAATCTTGTCGTTGACGCTATCCGCTAGACGTTCAGTGCTGCGCCGGAAAAACGGCTTCTTCTTCGCATCAGCCCAATCAGCGACGTAGCCACGGCCCCGGCAGGTGTCGCAACGTGCGCGGGTACGCCCTTTGCAATCAGGACACACATTCCAGCCCTTGCCAGTACAATTCGCGCACAGCAGATGCCCGGTGCTATTACAGGCAGTGCAAGCGAAAATCTCGTCGTTGTTTTCCAAGCGCACCCGCGTATCAGGTGCTTTCAGACCTATAATTGCTGGCATCTCATAGTCCCAGATGGGCAGTATCGGCCCTCTCTGACCAGCAGCACGCCCCGTATACGCCTCTGTCGTCGTCTCCACACTCCGCGTCTCCCAGCGTGTCTGTAGACTGACTTCCCAGGCTTCATCCTCATGGGTAGAGACGATCTCCATAAAGTTGCCCAGTTCGCGTGCGATCTGCCAGTTGCCTGAACTCCATTTATTAGCCATCTGGCGCACATGCTCTTCCTCAACATTCGAGGAGTGGCGCGGCTCAAGTGTCGCGTTGGCCTGCTGCCAGTATTCATTGGCGCGTCCAGCCACCCGGCTCACACGCCGCGTCGCCTCGCTCGCGCCCTGGAGCACGAGCCGTTTAATGTCTTCGATGCGTTTATCTATATTTTCCTGGCTAAACGCCTGTGAATCCGGCGCACCTTGCGAATTCAAGGGTTCCTGCGACCCCAATGGAATTTCTTCTGTCGAAGGTTCCTGCACATCAAGCGGCTCTTCCGGTATCAGAGGTTCCTGCGGACTGTGTGGACCCTCTGGCTCTGGGTGCTGCCTGGAATTTTGCGGATTATAGCCTGGCTTGTACTGCCATTCATCGCCCATAATTGTGGCCTCCCTGGGGGAGCGCGATCAATCAAACCTGACGCTCCGTAAACACTGGACTATTTACAGGTATATACGTTGAAACAATTCGCGGGTTGTAGACCGATGGGCGCAACTCATCAATCGTTCTCACAGTAGTGGCGTAATCTCCATCTGCGCGGGCACACCTGTCACCTCGACATCGCGTTCGGAGATCACCAAGTTTATCTCGCTGCGCACACCAAATTCCGGCAGATAGATCCCTGGTTCCACCGAACAACAGGTGGCTGGCAGCAATTGGCGCTCATCCTGCGTCTCGAAATTGTCGAGGTTCGCCCCATTGCCGTGGTCAGAGGTGCCGATATTGTGACCGGTGCGATGCACAAAGTACTGACCATAGCCTCCATCAGTGATGACCTTACGCACAACATCATCGGCCTCGCAACCTTGTACCGGCTCGCCTGCTGCCAGCCGCGCACGCACAAAGGTTATTCCAGCATCGCGGGCCGCACGCACTAACTCAAAAACGTCGCGCTGGCGAGTGGGAATCTCCTCGCGTGTGCCAGCAAAACCCATCCAGGTGTAGTCGGCAAAAATGGAAGCTGGACCTGGCAGATGTGCCCAAAAGTCGAAGAGCACGAGATCGCCGCGCTGAATAGGCGTATTGGTCAATGCGCTCGGCAAATAGTGGGGATTGCTGGCATTGCCGTTCACAGAGACCATTGGCTCATCTGCCAGCACAAGCCCCTGCTCACGGATCAGCGCCGCAAAGCGTTGTTGCACGCCATACTCATCGAGTGGCACACCCTGACGCAAATCATGGCCCAGTTGTGCCAAAAGTTGATCTTTGGCAGCGATCAAACGTCGGCCCGCCTCACGATGCCCCTCAATCTGAGCATCGCTCAACTGCGCCACGAAACGCTGGGAAATGTTGGCCGAACTCACCACCTCGACGCCATACGAACGCACCAGTTCCACCGTGCCCGCGTCCACCCGTGCAATATAAGGAATAGCATTCATGGGTGAATACTCCATCGCCACACGCGTGCCTGGCAAGAGCAGCGCCGTCAGGTGCTCGCGCATCTCCTGCCAAGTCTGAAAGATCAGGTGCTGGCCGGGCAGATCGTGCAACACATGCGCCTCCACCGCGCTCACCAGAGCCGTTGGCGCACCCTGCACCGGCACAAAATAGAACCAGCGTCGTGAATAAAACGCCTGTTGGGACAACCCCAGGATTTGGTACGCGATAGGATTGGATTGGCGAAAATCGTAGAAAAGCCAGCCATCCAGACCCTCCTGCCTCAAAGCAGCTTGAATATCCACTAGATTCATGTTTTTTGCATCCTCTCCAAATGTGACCGGTATATGTGGAATATTGTACCACTCAGAAATTTAGGTAGGGCCGCTTGTATATACGCACCATGCTATGCTACACTGAGACAGCTACCGAAAAGAACTGGTAGTAACCCTATACAACAGAAGAACGAACAAAAGGTGTTTTTTTATGCCAAAGAACATACCCATTACGGTAGCCCAGGGAGATGGCATTGGGCCGGAGATCATGGCCGCCACCCTGGACATCATCAAAGCGGGCGGTGCTCGCATCGACATTGAAGAGATAGAAGTTGGCGAAAAAGTCTATCTCAAAGGTGTGAGCGCCGGCATTGAGCCGAGCGCCTGGGAAGCCCTTCGTCGCACGCGTGTATTCCTCAAAGCGCCCATTACCACACCTCAAGGAGGTGGCTATAAGAGCCTGAACGTGACAACGCGCACGGCCTTCGGTCTGTACGCCAATGTCCGTCCCTGTGTCTCATATTATCCTTTCATCGATACCAAGCACCCAACGATGGATGTGGTGATTATTCGCGAGAACGAAGAGGATCTCTATAGCGGCATCGAATATCGCCAATCGCACGATATGTACGAGAGCCTGAAGCTGATTAGCCAGCCGGGTAGCGAGAAGATCGTGCGCTATGCCTTCGAGTATGCTCGTGCGAATAAGCGCAAAAAGGTGACGTGCTTCGTGAAGGACAACATCATGAAGTTGACCGACGGCCAATTCCACAAGGTTTTCGATCAGGTTGCCGTGGAGTATCCTGATATCGTCAATGAGAGCTGGATTGTGGACATTGGCGCGGCTAAGCTTGCTGACACGCCGGAAGCGTTCGACGTGGTGGTCATGCCTAACCTGTATGGCGATATCCTCTCGGATGTCTCAGCGCAACTGGCTGGCTCAGTTGGCCTGGCTGGCTCGGCCAATATCGGCGCGTCGTGCGCGATGTTCGAGGCAATTCATGGCTCTGCGCCGCGCCGCGCTGGACAGAATCTCGCCAACCCCTCCGGCCTGCTCCTGGGCGCTGTCATGATGCTGGTACATATCGATCAGCCGGATGTAGCCGAGCGTGTTCACAACGCCTGGTTGCGCACAGTCGAGGACGGTATTCACACCTACGATATTTATGTTGAGGGCGTGAGCAAGCAGAAGGTTGGCACCAAAGAGTTCGCACAGGCCGTGATTGCACGCATGGGCCAACGCCCAGAGAAGCTGAAGGCCGTGAGCTATGCCCCAGCCGAGCACAAAGATGCCGTAGAGAAGAAGGCTCTTGTACGCACCTACGAGAAAAAAGAGCTAGTCGGCGTCGATGTGTACCTGGAGTGGCACGAGGGCAGCCCTGACCAACTGGGTGAAACCTTCAAGAAGGTCTGTCACAACGGCCTAGAACTCAAGGCGATTACTAACCGGGGCGCACGTGTGTGGCCGAACGGTATGCCAGAAACCTTCACTACCGACCATTGGCGCGGGCGCTTCATGCCTAAACAAGCAGGCGCGTCCATCTCACACACACAGGTTGCCAAACTCCTGCAAGATGTCGCGGATGCTGGTTTCGACTTTATCAAAACAGAGAACCTCTACACCTTCGATGGGAAAGCTGAATATTCAACTATTCCCGGCGAATAAAGAAATGATGTTTGAGACGTATAGATGCAGTAACACTGCATCTATACGTCTCAAACATCATTTGATAGAAAGGATTCGCTCAAACTATGTCTGATGAAATTCTAGACGAGATTCTGACCAACAACAAACATTTCCTGCACAATACGCAACTCCCCAGCATTGGTCATGCTCCGCGCAAACGCCTGGCTGTGGTCACATGTATGGACTGCCGTCTGCTGGAGATGTTTGAGCCAGCGTTGGGCCTGAAACGTGGTGACGCGGTTGAGTTGCGCACGGCGGGTGCGACCATCTCCCAACCCGAACGTGCACGGGGTGCGAACGACCTGATTCGCTCGCTAGCGGGAGCGATCTACCTGCTGGGCGTGCGTACCATTCTGGTCGTCGGGCATACCCAGTGCGGACTCTCACATATCGAGCCAGCCGTATTGACCAGTTCGATGCAAGCACTTGGTGTAGATCCACAACAACTGATCGAACGCGAGGGACTGGACGACATGAATGGCCTGATAAGCTGGGTAGGTGGGTTCAGCGATGTACATCTAAACGTGAGTGAGACAGTACAGGTGATCCGCAACAGTCCCTATTTGCCGAAATTGCCCATACATGGGCTGGTTATCGATATCAATACTGGTGAGCTAGTAGTCGTTGATGCGGCAAAGTGAACAGAATTGCAAGAGGTGCCCTAAGTTTGTGATCTCCTAACGACTGCCAGCAGATCACAAACTTGGAACTGTTCGCTAGCACACGCTTATTTTATAATCTTGGAACCAAGCGTTTACCTGAATGATGCGTTCCAGAAACATAACAGCAAAATCGCTCGGCACTCCTGGCAGCGCTGGTAATGTGCCAGAGGCCATAGCCTGTACAACCGGGATATCCACCACTGAGCGGACGGGCGCATTAGGATCGTTGATGATCCGCAATGCCCAATCCTGGATAGCTTGCACATACGTGGGGTTATGTGACGCAGGATACGCACTCTTTCTGCGCATTCTAGCATCGTCCGGCAGGACTCCGGCAAAGGCGCGGCGCAACACACCCTTTTCGATGTTATCAACGTTCTTCATTTCCCAAGGAATATTCCACACATATTCGACCAGACGATGATCGCAGAACGGGACGCGCACCTCAAAACCTGTTGCCATGCTCATACGATCTTTGCGGTTCAGTAGAAGGGAGAGGAAGCGCGTCTGATTCATGTACAAAATTTCCCGAATACGTGCCGAGTGCGCATCTTCACCTGCTAGACGCGGCACCTCAGCCAGAGCTTCTTGATATCTCCGTTCGATATACTCACTTGGCCGAATCTTTTCGCGCATCTCCGCTGACAACCAGGAGAATTGGTTTCCGCTACCGGCTCCCATCATTGCCATCCACGGAAAAGTCGGTACGTTGAGCGTGGCTTGGTCGTGGAACCAGGGATAGCCACCGAAAACCTCGTCCGCCGACTCACCTGAAATAGCCACTGTGGCATCTTGCTTCATGGTTTTAAACAAGAGGTAGAGCGATGTCTCCATTTGTCCCATACTCGGCAAATCATGCGCGTGGAGTGGGACGAGCATATTCTCCACTAATTCAGGTGTATCGATCATAAGCGTATGATGTTGGGTGCCAACGTGCTCCGATACACGCTGAACCCAGGGCGCGTCAAGGTTGGGACGGAGCGCGGTGCCCTGAAAATGTTGCGCACTATCCACGAAATCAATTGAATAGGTATGCAACTGTTTGCCTGCACGCTGGAATTCGCGAGCTGCCAACGCGGTCAGCCCACTTGAGTCCAAGCCGCCAGAGAGCATCGCCGCAACTGGCACATCGGCAACCAATTGACGCCTGACGGTATCTTCGAGCAGCGCCCGAATATGCTCCACCGTTGTGTCCAGGTCATCGGTATGCGGAGCGCTGTGCAGGGACCAGTACTGAATCGTGCGGGCACGCTCACGGTTAAAAACAAGCATATGTCCGGCCCGTACCTCATGCATGTTGTTGAAGACACCGAAGCCGGGTGTAAGTCTGCCGAAGGAAAAAACCTCAGCCAGACCATCAGCGCCAACCTCAGGCTTCACTAAAGGATGAGCTAACAACGCCTTGATCTCAGAAGCGAAGAGAATGGAGCTACCCCGTTGCGCATAAAACAGCGGCTTCACGCCCAGATGATCGCGTGCCAAGAGGAGTTGCTGCTTCTGTTCATCCCAGAGGCCGAAAGCGAAAATGCCATTCAAACGGTGTACACAATCCTCGCCCCACTCGATATACGCGTGCAGAAGGACTTCGGTATCTGAGTGTGTGCGAAAGGTATGGCCGTGTGTTTCTAATTCAGAGCGTAGTTCTCTAAAATTGTAAATTTCCCCGTTATACGTTATCACATAGGTATGACTACCTGCTTCATAGAGCATCGGCTGTTTGCCGCCCTGTGGGTCGAGTACAATCAGGCGACGATGGGCCAGGGCCGCGCGTGGTGAGAGCCAGTGCCCCTGTTCATCTGGTCCTCTGCGACTCAAACAACCAGACATATTTTCGAGAATTGCACTCTGGTTGCTCAGATCTGCCTGCCAATCAATCCATCCAGTGATTCCACACATGTAGGTTTTTGCCTGCCTTTCTAATTGCCATTGCATCTACTCTTGTTTTGAGAAAGGTATAACAAAAGAGCAAGCATTTCGTGAAGCATCCTCTATTGTTAGATATAAGTATATCAAATATACTCGTACAGTACAAAGCTGAGCAATGAAGGTGAATGAAACAATCGCATTCACCTTCATTGCTCAGCTTTGTACTGTACGAGCTTCGTTCGCCCGTTTGCGGGTCCAGGAATAACCTGCCCACATCTGGGTCTCTGAAGTTGAACATCGTGTAGATCCACAACAACTGATCGAACACGAGGGGCTGGGCGACATAGATGGCCTGATGAGGTGGGTTCAGCGATGTGCATCTAAACGTAAGCGAGACAGTACAGGTTATCCGCAACAGTCCCTATTTGCCGAAACTGCCTATACATGAGCTGGTTATTGATATCAACACTGGTGAGTTAGTAGTCGTTGATGCGGCGAAGTGAGTTGTCAGACTCC
>JBDTBU010000134.1:0-4325 GCA_039923935.1 Ktedonobacteraceae bacterium
GTTATAGGCCGCCGACGAAAAAAGACCCAGTGCCTGATTCAACTGGAGGTTGTGGCACAGGTGAACACTTTGGCTCAAACGGATGTGTCTACGATGGTGGTGCCTGTTCGGGTCGCAGTGCTGGTGACTTCGAGCTAGGCTCTGGCGGGTGTGTGTATGAAACTGGTCCGTGTCAAGGTCGTACTATTGCTGGATGTACCACCTATAAACAGCACAAAGCATATGTAGATGCTGCAAAGGCCAGAGATCACTTCTAGAGCTTTGCAAATATCTTTGGAGGCACGCTTTTCCTGATGGGTCAGCTCGTTTACAATCTTGTTGCTACTCTATTCGGTTTCTTTTTTGGCCCGATTGCTGCTCTCATAAGCGGGATTATAGGAGGAATACTGGCTGGTCTCAGTATGCTAGCCCTAATGGCAGGAGATCTTGCGCATGTATTTAGCAACGAAACCGACCAGCAGGATAAAAGAGACGGTCCAGGGCTCTCATGGTTTACCCATGCCAACCTTGAAGGTGAGAATCAGCAGATAATGAATGTTCTCACACTGGATGGGGGGACAGGTGCCTTTGGAGGTAGCGCTTTCGGGGCATTCTCCGTGATAGGTGGTCTCTTGACTGGTGGCATTATGGGATTTACTAAAAGTGTTTTGTCAATTATGACAGGGGGAGGCTCATTTGGCATCGCTATGGCAGTGACTGTCATCGCTGGATCTGCAATACTCGGCCAGCAAGCACAGGGCTATCTAAACCAGGAGGAAGCAGATCTTGCTTGAGACAGCTAGGTATGAAAACGAACGTGCCGAGAAAAAGGGCGTCACTCGCTACTGCTTTGATGCTTCGATGAGCATTCTTCTGAAAGGGGAAGAATAGTATAAGCGATGCTCTGGAAAGTTTTGTAACTGGACGCGTGTCAAAAGCTTTCCAGGGCATCGCTTATAAGCAAATAGTTTTATCATGCGCATTTTGCTCAAATGAACTGTAAACCTTGCATGATTCTAAAAAGAGTCTTCAAAGATACAGAAGGAACAGAGGGGTTTTTATGCATAAGAAGCATAATATATTACATGTACTGAAAATTATGTACGATATAGGTCACAGAAGGAAAAGAAGCAATTATGCTATCCTGGGGAGTCTTTGCTTCTGTGCTGGGTGTTTGGTATTTTTTACTTTTGCGTTCTTGCTCACTGCGCTTGATACATATGCCTGGCTGATATATGGAGCAATGGGTATGGGAATAGTTGTGCAAGTTCTCGGCATTATCTGGCTTATACGAGATGCAGTGAAGCAAATAAAGAGTGAAGAACGAGATAAGCTATAAATATGATGTTTTTCATCTTTTGAAAAAAGTAATCTCACCAATTTTCCTACTCAAAGAAGAAAGGTTAGTCAATACCCTCACCAGTCTGAGTAGTGGTGCTGTGCAGCACGAATAGATCTTTATGGTTTCTACTACAACCTGACCGACGCCCTGGGCAGCGTGCTGAGCAGTTTCAGCCAGAGCGCGATCCTGGGCGAGCAGGTCTACGGGCCGTACGGCAACCAACGCTACACGATGGGTAGCATGCATACCATGAAAGGCTACACGGGCCAGTTCCACGATACGGTGAGTGGGCTGGACTACTACAATGCACGCTACTATGATCCGGTGGCGGGCGTGTTCACCTCGCCGGATAGCGTGCAGGGCAACGCGCAAGAGGTGAGTCCGTATTCGTATGTTGCGGGGAATCCGGAGACGGCGACGGACCCGACTGGGCAGAGGTGACGTGTCGCCCGATGATACTATGTATCTGAAGTGCTACAACTCCTTACCGCTGTATATTTCATCGGCGAACCTCGTGGCCCAAGGAAAACAGTGTTGGCGGGGTGACAAAAGCCACGCTCGCTGTGATATTCTAAATCTATATACAACACGAAAGGATGGTTCCCAGATGAGAAAAAGGCTCTTTCGCATTGCAACAACTATATTGGGCGTGATTTTCTACATCATTGGGTGGCTCGTGTTTCGCTTTCAGGTTGCCGAGGCCAAACCGTTTGTTTTGACTTGGTGGATATGGGTCGTTGTATTCTGGATATGTTTCCTCTATGGTATGAGCCTTATTCTCAGTGCGCGGGGAAAGACCAAGAAACAGAGAAGTGAAGAGCAAGGCTCATAGTTTAGCGCTAAGGCATGGTTCAAACTGAGCGTGGACCAATGTGACAATTGGATGAGCTGTAACTGTTTATTCGGAAATGCTGTTGAAGGTAACGAGGAAGGGGTTGTTTTTGGAACCAGAACAAAGAGCGAAGCTTTCTCCACTAACGTATCAACTAGCCGAGCAGTATCATGTGGGTTTGCCGCTAGCACTCTATAATATGCAGCCGCAGTGGATACGAATCTGCCAAGTACTCCGACGTGTGTTGCTCGGTGCAGTAATAGGTGCAGTGCTTTTTCTTCTCATTGTTGTTGTTGTTTTTTTCTATCAGTATTTCGTTGTATTTACTGGTCAAATCCCTGATCTGCACGCGAGGCTTCTTTTGAGCCTTCCTGGTACTGTTAATGGTTTGCTCGGTGGTATTGCATGCATGATTTTCAGAAACATCATTGCGCAGCAGGTTCCAGCCTCTTTCCTTGTTTGTACAGAAGGTGCGTTAAAGATTTACCCGAAACAGGTTGATGTGACCCGTTGGGATGAGGTCAAGGAACCCCTACAAGGGCCAGGATTAGGGAAGAAAAAGAGGTATGACCTCTATCGTATCAACCGCAAACCGCTCTTCTTTGGCGAAAATTTTGAGGATGTGGAGGGTCTGGCTAATCTCGTAAGGCAGCAGATCGAGATGAATGCCAAGAACCTTTGAAATACATCGGCATAGTGTAATACTACAAAAGCAACTAAGAGGGCAAATACAGTGTTACGCTTTTCGAGCACACAAACAGGCCCAGCCTTTCCCTACTGCAGAAAAGGCTGCACCTGTTTATGTGCTACCCTCCGGTACTCTCTCGCGTGCCCCAGGTTGGGGTGGCGGTTGTTTGTTGGCATCCCAGATAGGGATATGTTGCCCTCACGCTCCAGGCGGGCCTCTTCGTGCCCGATGGTATCCTTGAAATGCTGGGTCTCCTCCACTTGGCGTTTGGCAATCACCACGTCGCCAATGGTCACGGTCTCCTTGGTTATACTGACCTGTTCAGCATTGACAGGGATGCGAATGATCTCGCTGGCTCCAAGTGCCTCATCTTTGCATGCACGGCGCTCAATCACCACTTCTTCATGCATCACTGGCACGTCAATGGTTTTTTCCTCTTTGACAACTTCCTTGCGCAAAATAACCTCACCCACCTGAGATTGTTTCTTTTGCGCATGAAGTTCCTCACCACGTAAACGCATATGTTGCTCATTTTGATGATCTTTGTTTAGTTGCTGATCTGGGTGAAGATTTTCTTTCCCGCGTTTTAATGTGCCTTCCTTCTCAGACTGGCTTGTCGCCATCCCAGCCGCACTGGCGGGACTTGCTGTCTCTTTAGGATTCATTCGTTTTGCCTTTCTTTGAATAAAACACAGGTATGGCTTTATTTGCCCTCTCTTTTTCCAGCAAAAAACGCCTACAATGGTCCTTTTTCTGAATAGTGGTCATTGTTCAATCTGTCGGTTTTCTCATCCCGGTGACTGTAACCACATATAGATATACGCCTGATAATTGTAAGTCATTTCAATTTATTGTAGAATTTTACGATTATTTATTTTTCAACAATCTGACTGGCGAATAATACGCGCACTGCCTCGGCCTCGACCCAGACACGCTGGGCCAGCAGGCGTGCTTCATCAGGATCAGCGAGCGCGGATTGGACGGGGAAGAAGGCACGGTCATCGCTATGGTGGTGTATCCAGCGGCTGATGATGTTGATCTGATCGACTTCGGCTTGCCCAACAATGTGGGGAGGCGTGCCCAGTCCCACAGCTACGCCCAGCAGTTCGCCTACAGCCAGCTTTGTACTTTCCGGCGCGTGCTCGACACAACGCTGCTCGACCAGGCGACCATGCCGGATCAAGAATAGCTCGTTGTAGCTCGTGCGAGCGGAGGGATAGACGATCAGCAGGTTGTTGGACTCGACGGCCCCAGTAATCAGCCGTTGGCCTATGAGGATTTCATCGACGCTGCGAATAGTATCGCGCAACCAAGCGGCACGCTCAAAATTCAACTGCTGTGAGGCTACGAGCATCTGACGGCGCAGACGTTCCAACAAATCCTCGCGTTCGCCGCCCAGAAAGGCACAGATTTCATCGATGACCTTGCGATACTCCACGGGGTCCGCGTCGCCACGACAGGGCGCTGAGCAGCGGTTGAGGTGT
>JBDTBU010000135.1:0-8221 GCA_039923935.1 Ktedonobacteraceae bacterium
GAATTTAACCTCGTCTTAACATTCCCATAACATACAAGAGTTATGCTTAGAGCGAAGAGATTACGAAGTTATGAAAACTATCCTTTTAGCAAGGAGTTAGGTTCCTCATGTTACTAGAGGACAATAAACAAGCATACGCTGGCCTCCAAGGGTCATCAACCCCATCCGCGCGGGATATATTGGCCCAGCTCGACAACAGCAACCTCTCGCGTTTCCATTTGAAAGCGATGATTACCTCTGGCATGGGCTTTTTCACCGACGCCTACGACCTCTTTATCATTGGCGTCGTCAATTCGCTGTTGATCCCACTGTGGCATCTAAATGCCCTGGATATTGCGCTGCTCAATAGTGTGTCGCTGTTAGCGGCGGCCTTTGGCGCGATTATCTTCGGACGCTTGGCTGACCGTATTGGCCGCCACAAAATCTATGGTTTGACGCTGATCGTGCTAGCGATTGGTGCCATCCTCTCAGCATTCTCCCCCAATCTCTACTGGCTGCTGGCCTTCCGCCTGATTATGGGCCTGGGCATTGGCGGTGACTATCCGCTGAGTGCGACCCTGATGAGCGAGTACTCAAACCGCAAAGACCGTGGCAAACTGATTACGATGGTCTTCTCGATGCAGGGTCTGGGCCTGATCCTTGGTCCGCTGGTCGCGATTGTGCTGCTAGGTTCGGGCATTTCAAACGACCTGACCTGGCGTCTGATGCTGGGCCTCGGCGCGATTCCTGCGCTGGCGACTTTCTACATGCGCCGCAAGATCGCCGAAACTCCCCGTTTTACGCTGATGATGAATGGCGACCTGGATGCCGCTTTAGAGACCGCCAATCAGGTGACTGGCGACACAGGCAAACGGCGCAGCGTCGCACAGAAGCAGAATAAGCCAGCGAAGAGCACAACGAAAAAATCCAGTTTCTCTCTGCTCTTTACCAAGCGCTATCTCGGCTGGATTATCGGCACTGCTGGTGCGTGGTTCCTGTTGGACATCGCGTACTATGGCACTACGACCTCGAATACGCTGATCTTAAGCGCGTTGGACCCACATGGCAACCAGATCACGCATATGGTCCAGACGCTAGTGATCTTCCTGGTAGCAGCTCTGCCCGGCTACATCGTCGCGGCACTGACTATTGATAAGCTGGGGCGCAAAACGATCCAGTGCCTCGGCTTTACCATGATGGCGATAACCTACGGCGTCCTGGCCCTGGTTCCTGGCCTGACGCACCTGATTATCCCATTCCTGACGGCCTATGCAGTGGGCTTCTTCTTCACTGAGTTTGGCCCGAACGTCACAACCTTCGTTTATCCGGCTGAGATCTTCCCAGTGCAAGTGCGTAGTTCCGCTCATGGGCTTGCAGCTAGCCTCGGTAAAGTTGGCGCGTTCGTTGGAGCCTTCACCTTCCCCTACCTGCTGAAAAGCAGTTGGGGTCTGCCAGGCGCAATGGCCTTTGCCGCCATCGTCTCGATCCTGGGTCTGGTACTGACGATCTTTACCCTGCCAGAGCCAAACGGACGCTCACTGGAAGAGATCTCCGGCGACCTGACGTTTGCGACCCAAGAAGAGCGTAACGCGGTGCGGGTCTGATAGCGCACCTCAAGGATATGTCAGAGAAACAAGCAATCGGGTGTGACTATTACACCCGATTGCTTGTTTCTCTTGGCAATGTTTCGCCTGCAATTATTTCAGCACATGCTACTCATGCCGGGCAAATCAATACAAACGGGCAAGTTTCGCAGGTGTGCGTATCCTGTGTCGGTGTAAAATCGTGACGCTCGATACCTTCAATCGCCTGCTGTAGATCTTGCAGGCGATTCTGCTCTACTTTGGCTGTCACCTTGATGGCATGTCTCGCGCCAGTACTCAGATTATGCGTCTCCAGGCTAACTTCCTGGTCTGCACGGTGTTGACGGCCCGCGTGCAGGTAGAGCAGTTCGCGTGTACCCACTTTTGGCTCACTTTTGCTCTTGCCAAAGCTGGTGCGCACAAACTTCGTCGGTTGCTCCCCTTGCGCTGAAACCTCGATGCGGTCAACGGAAACCTCGATCTTGCGCCCGATCAGTTCAACGGTCAGGCTTTGGCGCAACTGCCAGCCGTTCGCCTGTTGCTCTTGTAACTGATGCCAGACCTGTGCGGCGATCTCTTGCCCGTGTCGCTCATAGAGCTGCGCGAAGGGTTTGGTATCCCCGCCCTGCGCGTGCCAAAAGCTGGTAAAGAGTTCAGCTACCTGTGCTTGGCTGGTTGGTCGGTCTACGGTGGTCATACGCTCAACCAAGGTCTTCAGGGTGTCGCTGGTGGCCTGCCAGAACGGTAGATAGTTGCCATCATGACTCTGGAACGCGTAGATGTTGCTATAGGCATAGCGGCGCGGACAACGCTGGTACTCTTCAATCTGTCCAGAGCGCAGTTTGCTTGGCTGCATAGCCTCGATAAAGTCCTGGCTTGGCTGTGCAAGTGCGCTCTGGCCCTCTGCCGACTCAACAGCTTGCATGGTTGCTGGCTCGTTGTCGTGCCAAATCTCGCGCCGCACCCGCTCATCTGGCAGCCCAACGACCAGAGCATCGACGTAGCCCGAACGTTTGGCGTTCATTTTCCCGTAACGCTCGCTATAACTCAAAATCAGTTGATCCCGCGCACGCGTGGTCGCAACGTAGAAGAGGCAAGCTTCACCGCTCTCGTGGGCCTGCTCGCCCTCACTCTCTGGGGATAACATCCCGTCTGGCGGTGGCACTGGATTGTACTGCTTTCTCGACGGAAAACGGTTCCGCGCCAAACCTGGCAGATAGACCACCGGAAACTCTAGCCCTTTGCTAGCATGTACGGTCATGACCCGCAACAGATCAGGCGTCTCCTCTGCCTCGTCGCCATTTTCTTCGCGTTTGCCCTCGCTCTCCTGGCGCAGACGTGCCAGCACTTGCAG
This sequence comes from Ktedonobacteraceae bacterium, assembly GCA_039923935.1. GTDB lineage: Bacteria > Chloroflexota > Ktedonobacteria > Ktedonobacterales > Ktedonobacteraceae > Paraktedonobacter. The sequence goes on from JBDTBU010000135.1 coordinate 2,917, forward strand.
ATAGGCTAGAAAATCCCGCACCTGCTCCTCGATCCCTGGTACCGCAGGTGGCTCTACACCCAGTTCTTCGGCACGCTCCTCTGCTTGCTGCTGCCTGCTTAACCGGCGCTGATCGTAGGTATGGGCGTACTGGAGCAGACGCGCATAATCGTCGGCGATCAGACGTGCCTGAACACTTGCCCCTGCCTCTAACAGATCACGTGCCACCGAGGTCTCCAACAGCAGATACCGTGCCAGCAGCGTCCAGACTGAATTGCTGCTGTGATGCAGGTTTTTGAGAATGGTTGCCAACCGTCCCAATGTCCGCTGACCCTCCTGGCTCATTGCTAATGGCGCTTCAGCCCGTAGAATGAGCGTGAGCAGGCTTGTCTTCTGTACTCGTGCCTCCAAAATCAACGCTTCTACGTCCTGCTGGCTCAGGGGATGCGCAGGCAGACGTGCAGCCCGCAAAAGACCCATGCCGCTAGAGTCAGCTAGCAGTAGCAGCAACGAGAGCAGGCCGCGAATATGCTCCTGGTCCATGATGCCTGCCCGCTCGTGAATTGGCAGACCAGCCTGGACCAGTGCTCGCGTTACCTTACGCGCCATCGCTCGTGTGCGGCAGAGCACTACAATGTCGCGACAACGATAACCCGCAACTCGTTTCTGCTGAATACTGCGCACCAACCCGCGCAGTTCATTGGCCTCGTCCGGCGCAATCGCCAGGGTGATATACGGGTCGCTCTGGGTCGCTCGTGCCGTTTGCACAACCCCAACCCGCGCATCTTGTTCGAGCAATGCATTTCTGAATGTATCGGCCAGGGAAACAATATCCGGGCGCGAGCGATAATTGCGGCTGAGCGGTAGTACTACCGCGTTGGGATAATCGTGGTGAAAATGGGTGATATTAGCGGGAGAAGCGCCCCGAAATCCGTAGATCGCTTGGTTCGAATCTCCGACTACCCAGACCCGCTGATGCTCACCCGCCAACAACCGCAAGAGCACACCGCTGGCCCGGTTGATATCCTGGAATTCATCAACCAGGATATGCTGGTATTGCTGCTCTATCTCCGCTTGAATCTCCGTATGCTCTGTCAAAAGCTGGACCGCTAGCATCAGTAACCCGCCGAAATCGCTATCCCCGCGTTGTTCCAGGGCACGCTGGTACAGTTCATACACACTGGCAACCTCCAATGCACGTTCAGCAGTCTGTGCTGCATCCTCATCATCGCCCGCGTGCGCACGCATCTCACCCGCCAGTTCTCGATAGCGTGTCGGGGTAATCAACTCGTCCTTGGCTCGCGAAATGGCCTTGAGAAAGTTCTGAAAAGGGTCCGCTGGATTGTGGAGATTGTGATAGTGCTTCAGCGGCAACGTATCGGCCAAGCTGTGCAGTAGGAAATAGCCTTCCGCTTCATCGACCAGCTCAAAATCCTGACGCAGACCGACGTGTTGACCATAGGTGCGCAACAGTTCGGCGCAGAAGGCGTGAAACGTGCTGACCGTGGGGGATAGTAGATCAGATGATAGCACCTGCCGCAAACGCTCCTGCATCTCTTGCGCGGCTTTTCGTGAAAAAGTCAGGGCCAGGATGTGTTCCGGACGTACTCCCTGCTGTTGAAGCAGGTATTCGGCGCGTCCAATCAGGGTGCTGGTTTTGCCGCTACCGGGGCCAGCCACAATCAGCGCTGGTGTAGGAGTCTCTATCGCACGTTGCTGAAAGGTATCATAGGACTTTTTGGGGGCCGTATGTATTAGTTCTAGCGGCATGTTCTGTGCTATGGACTCGTTTGTGCTGCTCTCTGTAGGAACATTGACGGGCCGCGCTGCTGTAGATTGGCCACTGAGCAGGCTCGCCAAGCGATTGAGTAGAGCAGCCTGGGACACATTGAAGAGCGTGGCCAGTGTATCGGGGGTCATATGCTGCGCCACATACAGATCTTCGACGCGTGCCAGAGGCATCAGCAGTTCTGCGGCGAAGAGATTAGCCGCTAGTTCACGCTGGCTGCGTGGATCATAGACAAAGCCAGGGCCGAGCAGATCTTCCGCTTGCTGTTGAGAAAGCAGGCCTGCGAGATCTTCGGAAATATCCTGGATCTGGCAATGGTCGTCAGGGGCAACGCTCGCGCCATCTACAAGCGTTGTGCTGACCGGAACGGGCCACATCTCGCCTGTTGGCATGGGGCTATGCAGCACCACATGCCCAAGTTCATGCGCCAGAGTAAAACGTCGCAGCGTCGCCGACAGGTCGCGACAGAGCCAGATTACCTGTTCGCCTGGTTCCACAAACCCATAGGTTCCGTCAGGATAGTCATGCGGGTGGAACGTGGCAATTTCGCAATGTAACCAGGTGGCGATTTGTTCCAGCGGCGTCGCGTCACCTTGCCAAGCGTGGCCCGTCTCTTTAAAGCGCCGCAGCAGATCCCGTGCCGCCTCCACAGCCTCAAGACGCATCGATATATCCATAGCTCATCCTCTGAAAACACAACGTTGTTTCTTCTGTAGTATACCATTTCAGAGGTTGATGAACGATTGAGTCCCCCTTTTGTGTGAGATATTTGCGCCGTCAAATACGTACTATGTTATAATTATACCGAAGCATTGTCGAGCGTTCGCCATTACCCATCAGGAGATTTTACATGGAATTCGTTCAAATATTGGCACAAGCAAATACGACAGAGGACGTGCCTGACAATTGGATCGTTCTTCCGCTTTTGCGTCAAAAAGTCATTACTGGCCTTTTTGGTTGGGTTTTCGGTGCGATCTTAGGTGGAGGGCTATTTGCGTTGATTGCCCCCATCATGATCCCGCACAACTATCAAATCGGAACAGTTGGGGCAGTTGTCAGCACCGTAATTCTCGTGATAGTGCTCTACGTCTGCCTGGGTAGTCTCTGGTCATTTATCAGCGATATCCGACGTTTGCGCTGCGCCTCACAACATCTGATTGTGATTACCCCGACTGATTTCGTCAAACAGGAAGGCGAGAAAATTATCCATGTGCCCCTGGAATACATCAAACATGTCACAGCCCGTGGCGTACCGCCTGTAGACCGCAGTATTGAAGCGGCCCGTGAGGATTCGCGCATAGGCGGTATGAGCGAAGGCATTGGAAGCTTCATCGTTGGGCGACGCGTGGCTGAATCTGGCAGACGGGGATCGGGCCGGAAGCGTATGCGCACTCCCACAACCCTAGCCTTTATCGATGAGCGCACTGACGCAGAGATCATTGTTGTCAGCGACAAAGCCTATGGCGACCCGTACCTGATCGCCGCCCACCTCAAAGAGTACGTACGGGCAAAAATACAGAACACCGTTATCTGACCAAGGAGTGCCTTCCATGTTACTTGCCATCGATGTTAGTAACACCAATATCAAATTCGGCCTCTACAACAGTGACGAGGTCCAGCATCGTTGGGTGGTTTCAACAGCTCGCCAGCGCACCACGGATGAATACGCTATGGTCCTGAGCGATCTGTTGCGCCACGTCGGCTATCAGTTTACCGATATCGACGATATTATGCTCTCCAGCGTGGTGCCTCCCCTCACACCGGTATTCCAGGAAATGGCTACGAGCTATTGTCATAAAGAAGCCATTGTCCTGGATTACACGCTGGATATGGGCATCAAGCTGTTGGTGGACAACCCTTGGGAGGTGGGTTCTGATCGCATCGTGACCGCGTTGGCCGCGCAGTATCTCTACGGCGGGCCAGCCATTATCATCGCCTTCAGCACTGCCACAACCTTTGATGTCATTTCAGCCGAGGGCGATTTCCTGGGTGGTGCTATCGCTCCCGGCTTGGTTATTTCGGCTGAAGCACTGAGCAATGCCGCCTCGCGTCTCTTCCGCGTTGATCTTGTGCCGCCGCGAGCTGTGCTGGGCAAAAACACTATCGAGAATATCCAATCGGGCCTCATTTACGGCCACGTTGGGTTGGTACAGGGTCTGCTACAGCGCATGTGCAAAGAGATTCCAGGCGTCACAGAGCACAAGCAGGTCAAGATCATCGCCCACGGTGGCCTGGCCCAGTTGATGGCCCCTCTGATACCCGAAATCCAGCATGTCAACCAGTATCTACCCCTGGAAGGTCTGCGTCTCGCCTATCTCAGGATTAAACGGCGGTTGCCAGAGGGATTGTAGACCTGCTCGCCCAGGATCGCGCTGCTGCTCAGGCTGGTCAGGATGCTGCCAAGGGCATCAGTCAGGTTGAATTGCAAGGTAGAGCCGTTGAGTTCGAGACGGTCGGCTAAGCTGTTGAGGCAAATCCTCAAATAAAGAAAGAGAGAAACAGAGACAGCGAACATACACGCTGTCTCTGTTTCTCTTTACACAGGTCACTGATAACCTGCCTCAAAAAAGTGTACCCTCTACAAGCACTTTTGCCTGCTAAAACAGGTTCCGGCCTATATTCTGGCTCTACAGGAATAAGTATGAGCATATCTGCTGACATAAGAAATCACCTTCTCACTATTACATGCTCAGAGCAGTCGCTAATGCTGTATTCCAACAGTGGCCTATTGGCATTCTGTACGCAGAAAAGCGTCTATATTCCCTGATAGAATAAGAAAGCGTTTTTTACGTAGATGGATTTGGCCTTCATCCAGTCTCTTCATCTCTTTTCATTAATCAGGCCAGTTTCCTTCGAGATACCGTTTGATGAGACCTACGTGGGAGAGAGGAGTGACAAGATTATGAAGATCACAATTCATCATCTGAGCTAAAAGCCCCGTGTGTCAGTAAAAAAAACCCGCCTATACAGGCGGGTGGAGAGGCGACGTCCTATTTTCCCGTGGGGCTACCCCCAAAGTATCATCGGAGCTGAAAGGCTTAACTTCCGTGTTCGGGATGGGAACGGGTGTTTCCCTTTCGCAATAGTCACCACCCCACCTGCATGTACAGGCGGCGGATTTTGGTGGAGACGAGGGGATTCGAACCCCTGACCTCCGCCGTGCAAAGGCGGCGCTCTTCCAACTAAGCTACGTCCCCCCAGTTAGTGGGGTGGGCCATCCTGGACTCGAACCAGGGACCTCAGTCTTATCAGGACTGCGCTCTAACCACCTGAGCTAATAGCCCCTCTGCGTGGCATTGAGTGAACCCGGACAACTCAAGAGTGGTAAGGCTTGGCAAAGCTAACACAAATTTCAATCTTTTGCAAGAAATTCCCATCGTAATATGAGTCAACTCAATTTTGTTCAGACCCCTCATTCGTTTGCACGAGCGAGAAGATCGACCTGGGATACGCTCCCGAAAGAGCGAGACTCCCTAGAAAGGAGGTGATCCAGCCGCACCTTCCGGTACGGCTACCTTGTTACGACTTCACCCCAAT
>JBDTBU010000136.1:0-26249 GCA_039923935.1 Ktedonobacteraceae bacterium
TAAAGGCGTTTGTGTACGTCGCGGGATTAGAACGCGGCGTGCGTCCAATCGGCGACTGGTCGATGTCGATCACCTTATCTAGATTCTCCAGTCCCTCAACCGCGTCATGCTTGCCGGGACGGTCATGTGCTCGAAAAAACGTATGCGCCAGCTTGCGATAGAGAATATCGGTAATCAACGTGCTCTTGCCTGAGCCGGAGACGCCTGTAATCACCACGAACTCGCCCAAGGGTACCTCGACTGTGACATTTTTCAGGTTGTTCTCGCGTGCTCCGACGATGCGTAAGGACTTGCCGTTGCCAGTGCGTCGCTCGCTTGGCACAGGAATATGCTTGCGGTGTGAGAGATAGTCCCCCGTCAGAGAATTGTGGTTGGCAACGATCTCGGCATACGTGCCCTCAGCGACGACGTGCCCACCATGCTCGCCTGCGCCTGGACCGATGTCGATAATATGATCGGCGGCCCGCATGGTATCCTCGTCATGCTCAACAACTAGCAGGGTATTCCCCAGATTGCGCAGACGTACCAGAGTTTTGATCAGGCGCTCGTTATCGCGCTGGTGCAGGCCAATGCTCGGTTCGTCCAGAATGTACAACACACCCATCAGGCCCGAACCGATCTGCGTGGCTAGGCGAATACGTTGCGCCTCGCCACCTGAAAGACTGGCTGCCGCCCGGCTCAGTGTCAGGTACTCCAGACCCACATCCACCAGAAATTGCAGACGAGCGCGAATCTCTTTGAAAATTTGGCGAGCGATAAGATGCTCACGTTCACTCAACGTAGCCTGCACCAACGGCTCAGCGGGATCAATCGGCGCAAGAGGATCAACTGCCTGCACTTCTTTGTCTTTGCGAGCACGCTTCTTGCCATTACCATTACTATTACCATTCGCGTAGATTTTTTCGGATACGACCAGATGGGTTTGCTCCAAATCCTGAAAAAACCGTTGGGCACGTACAATAGAAAGCTGCGTCACCTGCACAATATTGCGCCCACCTACTGTGATACCCAGCACTTCCGGCTTTAGACGCGCCCCGCGACAATCCGGGCAAAGACGCGCCGTCATATAGTTCTCGATCTCCTCGCGAACGCTCTCGCTCTCGGTCTGCTTATAGCGCCGCATCAGGTGGGGAATCACGCCCTCAAAGGTGATGGTGTACGAACGCGCGTTGCCTGACTGCGGCTTATAGCGGATGGTGATTGGTTCCGTGATACCATAGAGCATCAATTGGCGTTGTTCGTCGCTCAGTTCGCGCCAGGGTGTATCTAGGCTAAACTGATATTGGGTCGCCAGCGCCTCCGCTTGTGAAGCGTACCACTTGCTGCTATTCATCTCCTTGCACCAAGCGGCAATCGCGCCCCCACGAATGCTCAGTTCGGGATGCGTCACAATCAGTTCGGCGTCGATCTCCTGCTGTGTGCCCAGGCCAGTGCAGGTCGGACATGCCCCATGCGGACTGTTGAAGCTAAACGTGCGCGGCGCGATCTCCGGCAAGCTAATCCCACAATAGACGCACGCAAAATTCTCCGAGAAGAGAATCTCCTCACCATCGATAATCGAGACCAGCACCACGCCACTGCCCAGTTTGAGCGTCGTATCCAGCGAGTCGGCAACACGTTGACGGAACGAGGTATCGACATCCTCTGTTTCAGGGATGCTAGCCGGCTCGTCGTCTGGACTATGCGACGCGGCGACAGCATTCACATCGTACAGCGCGGGCCGCTCAGCTACCAGCTTCGAGGTCAGATCTTCGTGCTCATGACCATTTGATCCCGCCAGCAGCGTGGGCCGCGTTCCCACTCCCTTACGGATCACCAGGCGATCAACGACAACCTCAATGGTATGTTTTTTCTGTTTATCTAGCTCAATCTCATCGCTCAGATCGTAAATCTTGCCATCCACACGCACACGCACATAGCCAGAGCTGCGCATCTCTTCAAAAATATGCTTGTACTCGCCCTTGCGCCCCTGCACCAACGGAGCGAGCAGCATCAGCTTCGAGCCAGCAGGCAAGTTGAGCACCGCATCCACAATCTGCTGCACCGTCTGCTGGCTCACCTCGCGTCCACATTTGGGACAATGCGGATGGCCCACACGTGCATAGAGCAGGCGCAAATAGTCGTAAATCTCCGTCACAGTACCGACAGTCGAACGAGGATTGTGCGTCGTGCCCTTCTGATCGATGGAAATCGCTGGCGAGAGGCCATCAATATGGTCCAGATCTGGCTTCTCCATACGGTCCAAAAACTGACGCGCATAGGCTGAGAGCGACTCCACATAGCGACGCTGGCCCTCAGCAAAGATCGTATCAAACGCCAGACTGCTCTTGCCCGAACCAGAAAGGCCAGTAATCACGACCAGTTTATCGCGTGGAATCACCACGTCTATGTTTTTCAGATTGTGCTCACGCGCACCACGGACAATAATCTTATCTTGAGGCATATAGATAAACCACCCATCTCCACAAGTATAGAGAGTTGCTCTAGCACAATGGGTAAAACTCTGCCTGTGGGTTTCTTGATACAAATGTTCGATGCACATAGTTTACTACGATCTGCCCACGAATGCAAGCAGAGAATGCAGGCAAACAGGACTTTTCTCTCGCACATAATCATCGAAAGACTCAGCCTGAGTAGTGGTTACAGTTGTAGAGCACTTCTATACTAAAACAAAAGTGTATCTGGTCTTTATTTCCTGGGAGGAGCGATGAATCCTGAACCTCATTTTGAAAAGAACCACAATCGCCTGTTGCGCGATATTGTGGAAACGGTAGCACTGACGCTCTTGATGTTTCTGGTGCTGCGTTTTGCCATCCAAAACTTTAATATTGATGGCACAAGTATGGAACCAAATCTGCATAACTCGGAGCTGGTGCTGGTAGATAAGTTAACCTACCTCTTTCACCCACCCATACGCGGAGATATCGTGGTCTTTGCAGCCCCACCCGAACCGACGCAAGATTATGTCAAACGCGTCATCGGCCTGCCGGGCGACACGATTACGGTGCAGGGAACCACCATTATTGTGGATGGCGTGACGCTCCACGAGGGCTATATTGCCGCGCAAAATCAAGGCACTCCGCCGGGCACACGCACGATTACCAATCTGGTTGTTCCCGCTAATGACTATTTTGTGCTCGGCGATAATCGCGCAGTTAGCTCTGATTCGCGCATCTGGGGCTTTGTACCCGTGAGAAATATTATCGGGCGTGCGGCCCTGGTCTACTGGCCGTTGGGGAAAAGCAACAACGGACTTGTGCCGGGCGTCTCTCCCGTCTTCGCAAGCATCCATCAAAACAACAACCAGGGGCCGTTAAGCGCCATCAACGCGCTCTGGCTGTTGCTCATTCCGGCGATCTTTCTGCTGTTCCGCCAACGCAAAACTATCAAACGCTGGTTCACGCCCTCACAGAGAGAGGATGTGGAACAGGAAGTATAGAAGTGGGCTGGACGCGGATGAACAGCGTCCCTCCTATGGTTACGTGCTTTCGTTATAATTCGAGAGCACCGTGTAAAACAGGTAGTATCGGAGTTGGTCTGTTTTTTTACACAATAATGCATCAATTATAGATAAAACCCGTAACCATAGTCCTGGGGTGGGGTGGGCATCCTGCCCGCTTTTGCACATATCCTGCCAACACCTTCCCGCCCTCGATTACAATTGATCTTCAGGGAAGTACCAATGCCTCGCGTTTGCGCCAGAAGGCCAGCGAAAGGCCGGGCAACAGAATCAGCACAAAACCATCAGCATCCAGGCCCAGGCCGCCAGGTGAGTTGCCTGGATGGCTGAGCGCGGTTGACGTTGATTGATGCACATTGGCAAAAACCGACGTATAATTTTTCAGGAAACCATTGTTATCTTGACCCAGAGGCCAGTAGACAATAGCCGCACGCCCAACGATATTTTTTACAGGCACATAGCCCCAATCACGCGAATCCGAACTGACCTCGCGATTATCGCCGAGCACAAAATAGTCACCGGCTGGAATAACCAGATTGGTAATATTTTTAGAGGCGAAAGGATTCCCCTGATTTTGGGGGTCCACATAGCTTTCACTGAGCGTGACCCCATCCACAATAACCGTCGTGCCCCGGATCGTAATCACGTCTCCAGGCAAGCCAATCACCCGTTTTACATAGTCCATATCAGGATGCGGAGGAGCTGCAAACACAATCACATCTCCGCGCACAGGCGGATGGAAGAGATAGGTCCACTTATCTACAATAATCAACTCGGTATTATGCAGATTTGGCTCCATACTTGTACCATCGACATTAAAGTTCTGGATAGCAAAACGGATCACAAAAAACATGAGCAGCGTAAGCACTATCGTCTCTATAATCTCACGTACCAAACGATAGCGTTTCTCAAAATTAAACTCAGGATTCATCTATCCTCCGAAATCCTGCTGATGTGACACACAAACAGACAGTATGTATTCTATACTGTACCAGAAAAACACAGGATACTACAAGTCGTATAGCCCTTGTGAAGCTGAGCCTTCTCAATGCATCTGGATATTCATGACGTGATTCTGCAACGTTACCTTATCAATTGTCCGATTCATCTGCTGCACAACATTCGGCAAAGAGGTATTTAAGATGCTCGTTAACTCATCTCCCGATAGCACCAGCCCAAGCGCCCCTTGCGTCTGCACCTGCGTGACTTGGATAGTCCCATTCACAGCAATGGGCACAACGATAAGCGTGCAACCGAGGCCATCGACGGTAAAATCCATCCGCAGGCCAGCGGGCGTGACGGTGACTTGCATATGTTGCAACTGGTCGCTTGTATGCGTGCTGAGATAGTTGTTGATATCTTTCTCACTGAGCGGGATTGTTGAGGAACCCGTTGGTAAAAGGGGTTGGACCAGCACAATCTGGCTCTGCGCGTCACTTATGGCCTGCGTAATCTGCGTTTTGGCCAAATTGTTCAGGTAGGGACGTACGCCCAAAAACCAGCTTCCAGCCAGCACTACCAGCAGTATCAACAGTACCAACGTCACACGCAACGGCCATTTTCTCCGACGTTTGGGTGCGGCCAGACCTGCGACACCTGCATGGAGCATATTACCCGCATAAGCGCCTTGTGGCTGATACGCTGGCTGTTGGGGCGGCGACCATGCGCCTTGTGGTGATTGCTGGGGCGGCGACCATCCGGCCTGGGACGCTGGAAACGGGTGGGCTGGCAGTGGTGGTGGCGGAGTTTGGTAGCCAATTTGGGGTGTCTGAGCTGGCTGCCGATCCGACCAGACGGGTGCTACCAGCGTCCTATCATCGTGAACTGCTTGGAGATTAGCTGGTTGCCCTGCCAGTCCACCCCCGTTCGGCGTGGATAGAGCATTGCCACAAACCCCACAGAAGCTCGCTCCTGCCGCGAGTGGTGTGTTACAGCGAGGACATTGCATAAAAATCCTGACCTTCCTCAAAAAATTCTGTCAAGCCACGTTTTTCCTCATTATATCCGACCTATAACCGCTCTGCCTATGCAATAGCTCACAGTGCTTTGAGCTTGTCGGAAATAGCTGAGTTTTTTTCGCCAGTATTATACTAACCTCGTTGTCACGGAAAATAATCCCTACAACTGTACCAGTATTGTGTAGAAAGGCAGCAACGAGGATGATAATCCATACAGAGAGCCTGATGGGGCACAGACGAGGAGCGCACGTTCCGAAAAAACTCATCAGACAGAGAAGCATGGGTGAAATCGCACGCACGCTGCTCTATCTCTTCTTCACAGCAGCCCTGATGAGCGGCGGCATCCTGCCTCACCTCCATCTAGGCCCAGGCAGAATAACCATCCAAACACACATGCACTATCCATCGAGCCAGCCGTTCAGAACCACTACCCTCAGTTGGCAGACACCACCGGCTGTTGAGCAAGCACAAAATGTGCTCTACTCCACTGTTACGGCAGGTGCCTCTAATGGTGGTAAAAACTGCGATGAGGGATCAGAGGTCTGGCAGAACGCCAATCGGCCCAATGTGACGTGTGACGCAGGCTCTGTGAGCATTAACAACGCCCAAAAATCGTCGGCAGGAACCTTTCTGACCTCGCTACCTCACAATCTGACATACCCTGACGATTACATCGTAGAGGCCCAAGTACAGCAGGATACGACCTCACATACAGACTTTGGCCTCTTCTTTCGTATTCAACCAGGGCAGCAGCCAGGCCAACAAGCGGGAGCCTATAGCTTCTTGATCCACCCAAACGGCACCTGGAGTTCCTATGTCTACGATGCGACAACAGGTGCTCCCACCGAGATCGCCAAAGGTGGCAGTGTGGGAGATGCCAATGGGGTGATTGCCATGAACGTCCTGGCCCTGGGACCAGACTACACGTTCTATATCAATAGATCGCCTGATCCTATCGGGCATGCCCACGACACCACGTACTTACAGGGCACAGCAGGTATCGCCATGAATGGCAAGGGTAAACTCACCGTACAGAGTTTTGCCCTGTATACACAAAAGTAAAAGAGATGAAAAGCCGGAGGCGAGCGTCGGTTCTACACACAAAGGGGAAACAGATCAACCCTTTTGTGTGTAGAACCGACGCTCGCCTCCGGCTCCAACCGTGCTACTACATGGTTAATACACGGTTAGTCTCCGCAATCATCCGAGGTGTGTTCATCTCCATAATCGATTTGCGTGATCCCCACAGGCGGATCGAAGTTCTGGTAGCCCCCGATACCGCTAAAGGCGCAATAATGGCCCACGCCATTGCGGTACCACTTAAACCAAGCCGGACCCCCTGCATTGTTGTAGACTTCGTTGACATTATCGACTCTATATCCCAGGTACCCAACGCCACAAAAGTAGGCAGTACTGCGCCACTGGTTGTTCAGAACCATGAGTGTTGGCCCTGTATTCACCGTAGGAATAGGGTTATTAACATTACTAGGACCATACGTGCACTTCACTACAGCAGATGCACCAGATAATGCAAAAGCACGCGGAGACGAGACAAACGTCAGCACAAGAGTAAGAACCAGTACAAGCATCCATCTTTGACGATAAAGCATAGTAGTCCTCCTTATGTGCAATCCATTGCGCTAGAATCCCTAACAACCTCTTGCTGAAATCAGCAAAAATACGGCCACACTAATGCCACGTTCTAACCAATAAATAGACTCAGTTTTGGTTCAGGGAAAAGACAGACTGGTGGGTACACCCAGCTTGCGCCGAGTGTACCCACCAGTCTGTCTTGGCTATTTCTGCTGCACGAAAGGCAAAGCTTACACGCGATAGCGATTGCGCATCAGGAAGTAGAACTGGACAGCAGCCAGAATACCGATGATGACCACCACCACCACCGCATCAAGCGCGGGTGAGATAGCAGTTTTGGACCTGATACCAATGAGGGCACCGGGGAAGAACGGGATGTTCGTCTCAGTCTCATGGAAGCCGGGAATCGAGAAGAAGGCAAAGGCTGCGATGTAGACGCAGAGGGCAGTGCCCACCAGCAGCCACATCCCCAGACAACCCAGAGGTTTCTCGCCAACTACCGCGAACTCGCGGCGCGACACGTTGGTCCAGATCGTCGCCAGGAGCACCCCAGCGCCACAGAGTAACAGCGCAACCATGCCCTGATAGGGATCGGCCAGATCAACATTACTGTGCGTCAGCAGCGTAGCTACAGCCAACAGAGTCGCAACCACTAGGGAGCCGATCACCACCATGTTGCGTTTCGTCCGCCAAGCCCAAACTGCAGCCATCATAATCACAAAGCCATTCGTGGTCAGGATCGCACCGATCAGATCACCGCCTTCTTGGCCAAAGGCGCAGCTCTGTGGGATCGCCGATTTACGCGCACAGACAATGAAGTAGTTGCCCAGGCCAGGCACTGAATGTAGCCAGCCCACAAACGGGTAGATAGCGAACCACGCGAGTAGGCAGATCATGCCGATAGGAGCGAGGTTCACGCCCACAGCATAGAGGCCCGCCATCGTCGTTTTGCGCGTCGGGCGCATCAGATAGTGCAGACGCAGCACAAAGGCCCAGAGCAGGCAAATCACCGCAACGGATAGAAAGAGATTATAGGCTGTATTCACCCAGAACAACCCTGTGAATACGCCACATTTGGCAGTCGCAGCAATCGGGCAGGTTGGGCTAAGCTGCGTCGCTAGACCGTTGGGGCTGACAAACGCGAAGAAGAGCATGAAGAACACCAGCATAAGCGTGCCAATGGCGAGCAATCTGTTCACGCTACGGGTCGCGCCGGGATCACGACGATCAGGATCGTCCCGCTCGCGCATAGCCATGACAGCATAAAAGAGCCATGCCAAACCAACGAAAAGCAGGAAAATACCCAGGGCCACCATATCAACCGCACCAGCAGGAAACCAGAGAAACGTGCCGCCTAGCAGCGAGTTCCAGTTCGTGGTAGCGGTTGGCAGGAACTGGCTATTCGTGATGACAGACCAGAAAATCACCACAACACCGAGCACAGCAGCAATAACCCCTAACACGGCAAAGATGATTGGTGGCGCAACCGGTTTGGGATCGAAAAGCATAACAATCACCTGCACCACCAGAAAACCGGCCAGGAAGACAAAGGCCAGGGCCAGCATCGCCTGTTCAAAGCCAATCAGTGATGAGGATGTCATTTCTAAATTGACAAAACTTGGGAGTTGTCCAACGAGCAGAGCTGCGATAAAAAAGAAACCGACACCGAAGATCAGTGCACGGGCCCAGGATATGCGCTCTCCCGTCTCCCTTTGTTGAGCTTGTTGCATGGATCGCAAACCCTTTCAACATATCGCATCGCAAAAACGCGACATGACAGCGATCAAGATCAAGGTATCGCGTGCCTTTCAGGAACACAATACCTTGACAAAACGACTACGGCACAATCGTCAGCATCGCCAACATGCCGGGGTGAATCTCACAATAATAAATCACCTGATGCGAGGAATTCGCGTTATAGTCGGCCATTGTCACCATATGCGAAAAAGTGCCTGTCTTAGCCGGAATACCTGGCGAAATTCCTGAATCAAAGACCTGCGGATCAGCAACTTCTGAACCAGGATTCAGACCTTTTATCGCAGTCACCGTATGCGGTGCTCCACTCACATTTTTCCAGGTAATCGTGGTACCGACTTTGACCTTCAGATTCGGAATTCCAAAGCACGAAGGCGTACAGGTACTACCAGGCAACGTATCGACGATATCCATCGTCACCTCTGTCTTGTTGGTCATATCCGTTGGTTTACCAAATTGGGCAATGCCTGCACCCGCACTTGCCTTCGCAATAACCGTTTGGTAGTTCCCAAGACTCTGCGTAGCCAACGCCATGGGAACCTGCTTAAAGCCATTTGCATCTGGCCCTGCGGGATACAGGTTCGTTGCCAAGTAGGTCGGGTCAGCCGAGCGCACTAGTTCAAACAAATACTGGATTTGCGGCTGAGAAAGTGGCCCGCCATACTGATCGCCCCAGGCTGGCATGGCTAAGATGCTAGGATTCGTGGGATCTTTCGGGATACCTCCGCTGATAATACGTACGAGATCGACATCCGAGAGAGCATCAACAGCGGAGTTCCCATTGAGTTTGGGACCAGCATCCCCCTGGCCATTGAGACCATGGCATTGGAAACAGTATTTGGCATACAGTGCGGCACCTTGCTGAACAGCAACCGTATGCTGTTGAAGTTTCGTCTGAGCTTCGCCGTTGGTCTCCATAATCCAGAAAACCGGGATCATCAGCGCGATAATTAACAACATCATCAACGCGCCATATCCCGTTTTCTCGACCGCATTCGTACGCGAATAGAAGACATAGAGCAAGGCCCCTACAGTGATCAGCAGGACAATAATACCTACCGTTGCCTGTATGGGATCTATCATAAAATACAACCCTTTTATACTACAGGTGACCAGTATAAGGCTCACTCAAACGAGCCTTATACTGGCACACATCTGGCGAGTACAAGACAAGAGAGCAATCCCAGCTCCCTTTTCTGAACGCTCCACAGGTGTTTGTGTGCGTGTTTCATCAGAGTGCACACAAACACCTGTTATTCGATTAGGACGCTGCACACTCTACTTTGGGAACAGGGATAATGCGCGTCGTCGGGTCAGGGTGCGGCACCGGATTATTTTGTGTGCCAGTCGAGACTACAACGTTCTCGCCATCGAAGGCCAACTTAAAACGGTCCAGGCTTCTGGGGGCCGGGCCATCCAAGTATTCGCCATTGACGTTATAGTGCGAGCCATGACATGGGCACTTGAAGCTCACGCAGTCATTGCGAAACGGCACCGTGCAGCCAAGATGGACGCAACGCTGATAGAGAGCTACCCAATGGGAACCATCGCTATCTGTGACGAAGCCCTCAGAATCCCACTGGTCCGTCAGAGCTTGGCCTTGCAGCAGCGTTGGTGAATTGGCAGCGAGATGCGAGATATACGTCTTCGCTGCCTGGCGATAAAAAACCCCTGCTTGATCGATCACAAATTTGTCAGGTGTCGTGGCTAGGAAATCGCTCTTCTTGCCCACCGTGAAATCAGCGCCAAACTGACCCACCAAGTTGGGGTAGAGCATATACAGCGCAGCCCCAACCGAGGTAGTCGTAGAGAGACCCCACACAGCGAGCATTGACCTGCGCAAGAAGCGTCGCCGGGACAAACGCTGTTTCGAGATTTCAGCAGCCTCAGCCCCACCACCATGCAATACCTCGTATTGCTGAGGCGTGATTGCTGGCCGATCACTGTCATTACGTTCAAAAGTCATAGTCGTTATCTATCCTCTATTACAGGTCGAAGTAAATGTGCTGCCAGGGCCAGACCCAGCCCCAACCTGGACCTCGGAAAAAGCTACCAGCCAGTGTAATCACGGCCCAGAAGATCAGGAACATAGTAAACGTGGCAATAGCAACCTTACGGTCAGCGTACGCTCGGCTTGGGTTCCGGTCCACATAGGGCAGAATAGCCAACGCCAGCAGCGTCATACCAGGGATCATCACACCAGCGCTATTGGGCTGGAAGTAGTGCAGCAACTCCTGCAAGCCCAGGAAGTACCAGGGTGCTTTGGCTGGGTTCGGCGTCGTGTTTGGGTCAGCAGGACTCAGCAATGGCGCATCGATCACCAGCGAGAGCAGCGTCACCATCACCATCAGAATGGCTGCCGCGAAAAACTCGCGCACGAGCAGGTGCGGCCAGACGAATACGGAGTCTTCCAACGGCTTCTCAACGCGTGTAATCGCCTCTTGCTTCACAACAGCAAGCGTACGATAACGCCGTTGAGTGGCCGAAGATTGTGTCTGCACGCCTGGTTCTTTTTGTTCAATCGACATAGGAATATCCTCTCAAGAGAACCAATGGGGCGCAACGTTCAGAAAAACCGCTACCCCTTCATAGAACAGACAACCATTACGACTTGCGAGCACTACCTGCTAACGTACGAGTTTCTACTTCCCGACGAGACGCAGGTGGAGGCCCAGCAGCTCCGCCATCCTTACGGATGCGCCAGAAGTGGACTGCCATCAACAACGCGCCTGCCAACGGTAACAGTACCACATGGCCCACATAGAAGCGGATCAACGTGGCCTGACCAACACCAGAGCCACCAACCAGCACTTTGTACACAGTCGAACCCAACAGGGGAGTGTACGGTGCCAAATTAGTGCCAACGGTAATAGCCCAGATCGCAATCTGGTCCCAGGGTAGCAGATAGCCAGTAAAGCTCAGGAACAGCGTGACGAAGAAGAGCAGCACGCCAACCACCCAGTTGAACTCCCTGGGCGGCTTATACGCGCCGTGATAAAAGACACGGATCATATGCAACGTGACCGACACCACCATCAAGTGGGCCGCCCAACGATGCATATTGCGCACAAGGTTGCCAAAAGCAACAATGCTGCTTAACTGCTGAATGTTTTGATACGCCGTTGACGTGTCCGGCACGTAGTAGAACATCAGAAAGACACCAGTAATCGTCAGCAGCAAAAACAGGAAAAACGAAATACCACCCATACACCAGGTATAGGTAATTTTCATGGCCTGCCGACTGACTTTCACCGGATGCAAATGCAAGAAGACATTCCCCATCATCACCAACGACTGGTTTAGCGGGGTGTCAGGATAGCCATGGCGAAAAATGGAGCGCCACAACTGGCTCTCGACGATCTTCTGTGTCAAAGTGTCGAGAATACTTTTCTTTGGAACAGAACTCACTGCGCCTCCTCAAGAGATCATGTCAAGCTGTCTTGTCAGGACCAATTGGAAAATAGCTTGATTACATCAAATACGTGTGGCCGATTATAACATAACTAGGCACACACTGGGTACCCTGCAAACTGCAACGCTCAGAGCACAGACCCCCATACAGTTGCAGGATCAGGCAACAAGCCTCACTTCTATTGTAGCGCAATCCAACACCATTTGAAAAGAAGCGAGTTATGTACCCAACCTGGATACCCGATAGTATAGGCATTCTATACAAGAAGCTTACGGCAAGAGTGAGATGGATGCATCAGGTATCTACCTGATTATTACAAGGGAAATACCTGATTTCTCTTGCGCACAGGCGCTTCTGCCAATCAGGGCAGCGTATTTGACAGAGCACGCACATACTCACTACAATACAAGAAAGATCATCCAACGAAGTCGAGACCAAAGGACAACAAGATGGCGAACGCCAAAACCCTGTACGCGGAGGAAGAGCAGCGCACCTTTCGTTTTCTACGACCAGTGCTGGCGCTACCAGTCTTTTATAAAGTGCTGATTGCCAATAGTTTGATTATCTTTGTAGGCGCAACTGGGGGAACCTGGCTGGCAGCGAATTTAGATCGAAGCCTCTTCTACGCAACGCCTACCTCGCTGGTGATCTTTGTTGTCTTTGGCTGGTTGATTAGTATCGCACTCAACTTCGTGGTTCTCCAGTTCGCTTTCCAACCCCTGATGCGCCTGGGCAAAGTCATGATCCGGGTCCAGCAGGGCGAACGTACGGTACGCGCCTCATTGACAGGTACAGATGCACAAGCGGACCAGCTCGCCCAAACCTTGAACATGATGCTGGAGGCCATCGAAGAGTCCTCGCGCCTGCGTGCAAGCCAGATCATCAACGCGCAAGAGGAAGAGCGCAAACGCATCGCTCGCGAACTGCACGACGAAACCAGCCAGGTGCTCACCTCGCTGCTGATTAGCCTGGCCATTCTAGAAGAATCGATCACGACAGAAGAGGCACGCGCCCGCATCGCGGATACACGCACGCTGGCCCATTCGACGCTGCGTGCAATTCGCAGCCTGAGTATCGATCTGCGACCCAGTGCCTTGGATGATCTGGGACTGTTGCCAGCGCTACGTTGGTATCTCAAAGAGTACCAACAAAAGTGCTCGATTGAGGTCGATTTTCACGTCACTGGCTTGAAAAATCGCCTGCCTGCTGAGATGGAAACCGCGCTCTATCGCATTGTGCAGGAATGTCTGACCAATACGGCCCGTCACTCGCACGCCCATAAAGTCACCGTCACATTGCGCGAGGAGGCCGAGACCGTCGTTGGAACCATTGTGGACGATGGTGACGGTTTCGATTACGCGGCTCTGCTCAAAGTGCGTGGCCAGGAGCGCAGCATGGGACGTGGCTTAGGACTAACCGGCATGGAGGAACGTGCAGTGCTGCTGAATGGCGAGTTGGAGCTGCACACTGCACCGGGCCAGGGCACACAAGTTGAGATACGCATTCCCGTATCTCAGAGGCAAAAGATAGGACGCACATGACCATACACATTTTGCTAGCTGACGATCACACCATTCTGCGGGCCGGACTGAAAATGATGCTGAATGCCCAACCCGATATGGAAGTAGTGGGGGAAGCACAGGATGGACGCCAAGCCCTGCACGAGGCGCAACGCCTGCACCCTGACATTATCCTGATGGATATCACCATGCCCGATATGAATGGCATTGAGGCTACCAAACAGGTTAAGAAACAACTGCCCGATGTGAAGGTGCTGATCTTGACCATGCATGAAAACGACGAGTATGTCTTTCAAGCCTTGCGTGCAGGTGCGTCCGGCTATATGCTCAAAGAGGCGGCGGATACCGATCTGATCAACGCCCTGCATGTAATCCAAAGTGGGAACTTTTATCTGTCACCAACGGCGCAATCGGTTATGGTGGGCGATTATCTCCAACGCGTGCACGCAGGCGAAGAGAAAGATAGCTATAGTTGCTTGACCGAGCGCGAACGCGAAATCCTCAAGCTGGTAGCCGAGGGCTTCACCAATAACCAAATTGCGGAACGCCTAGTCATCAGCCCGAAAACTGTCGATACGCACCGCACACATATCATGGATAAACTGAACCTGCACAGCCGCGCCGAACTCGTCAAGTATGCCATGCGGCGCGGCCTGCTCGAAGATTAGGTGCGGAAGGACACGGTTGGGATGAGCCTATTATTCCTCATCCTCGCCAAAGCCAGGCTCGCTGTTTTCAGCAAAATACTCATCGCTATAGAAACCGACATCCTTGCCGATATACACGCTGACCAGAAAATCGTCGCGGGGCATGTCGGCTGAAAGCACGAGGTCTTCGTCGATCTCTGCAATCAACTTGCTCAAATCAGCCTCTTTCAATTCCCGTTCAAGAATCAGTGTACCATGCACTGCTGTTGTGGTGAAATGGATATCGATTGTGCCCAGACGACTATTACTCTGCAAACCATTGCCCTGCATAATGTAATAGCTTTCTGAGTAAGGTGTGCGAAAATGCCGTTCAAAACGAATATCGTCCATAAAATGTATGTTCTTGCGCAGCCACGCTGGCTCCAAGAGACAGCGCCGTCCCACGCTCTCCTTTCTCTCTGTACTCGCAAGCCTCGACCCTGCGAGTAGCGGTTAGCGTCGCACTCATTATACCATCCCTGAGACTGAAAGCCTAGCAGAGCAAAAGCGTTGTACCAATCAAAACGGTGATGAATCATTATGGTTTATCACCGTTTTGATTGGTACAACGCTTTTTATAAGAACAGGAACGATGCACGCAAGAGTGCAAAGTTGTCGTGCTCCATCTGTGGATAGACGTTTGGAAGTGTCAGGCAGGTCAGGGCATAGAAATGACCGCTGTGCTGCGTGCCGTACAGGGTAATGGTGTAGGTTGCGCCACTCTGGACCACGCTGCCCTGAACCTGCTGCCAGCTTTCGCCAGCGAAGGTGACTGCCGATCCAGCCTTCTGGCCCGTTATACCCAGTTGGGTTTCCTGCTGACTCAGAAACTGATCGAGCGTCGAACCGCTTGCAGTAACCCGTGACAGATTGACTTGACCAGTGGCAGAGCTATCCGCGAAATGCACCACGTTATGGGCCTGGTCAACATTGGCCTTCCAATCCAGCGGATAGTGCAGTGAGAAACCCAGCGAGGGATTCTGATACATCTGATCGGTCTGGGCGAGCTGGTTGGTAAAGGGCTGGTCCTGCACAGCCCAAAATGTGACACCCCCGGCGAGTAGCAATAGGAGCACAACGACTAGGATACGTCCAGTGTAGCGCTTCTTACGCGGCTTCGCTAGCGCAGCAGAGAGACGCACCGGATTGGGTTGCGGAGTGTTGGGCAGCGACGTCATGGGTGAGAACGGACGCGAAGCTTGTTCCGGTCTGCCATCGGGTCGTGCATCTGACCAGCGCGGTGTATTGCCGGGCTGCGAGGCCGGATTAGGTGACATGGGTGACGAGTTAAAATTCCCAGGCGGCGTATACGGGTTGGGGTTGCGTCCCAAAGGTGGCATATCAGACTCAAAACCGGAAGTCTGTCCATACACGCCGGGCAAAGAGACCGGGTTGGGAGTCTGCTGCACGAGACGATTCTCCAACGGAGGGAAGTCTGCCAGTCTGGGCTGGGCCTGCTGCACGAAACGATTCTCTAACGGCGGGAAGTCCGCGAGTCTGGATGGAGGCTGCGGCGCGACTGGAGGCAGTGGCGAACGCGGCCCGACAAAGCTGGCAAGCATTGGCCTAGTCGGCTGATCTTCAACCTCCTCTTGTTCCACTGCACTCGCCGTGAGAACACCGCTCTTGGAAGGAGGGGTCGAGGTCCGCTCGATCTTGAGTTGCGGCTGACCCTGCACGAAAGTCGGGACATTGAAAGCAGCAGTAGGAAGATCCTCGACCTTGTCCAAACTGGCCTCTTCTCCTACGGCTCGTGTAGTATTCTCGTCTGAGACCGGCTCCTCGTTGGCCGGATGATCCATATGTTGCCACGTCACCGTCTCCAGATCGGCAACATCTTCGGTACGTTCCTCAGCAACAAACGCGAGTGCGGAGAAGGGAGCTTGCTCCACGGCTAGCGCTGGTCCAAATTCGGGCATATTTTTCTGCATAGGTGGCAACGCAGGTTGGGCGGCTGGCTTCTGCTCCCATGCCTTCGCAGGCAATTCGCGCTGAGGCTGCTCCGCTGGGTGCAGACGCTCCTCTGGCAAACGGCTGGCCTGCTTACGCTCCAAAGAAGTCGGCTTTGGGTCCTGTGCAAGCATACTAGGAGGCACACTGCGGGGACGCCAAGGCGTGAGATCTTCTGGCTCTGGCTCTGGATCGACTGCCTTTTCTGGAGTCGCTGGCGAGCTAGGGATAGTGCTATCTTTGCGCAAAAGCTCCAACTCTGCCTGCCAGCCAGGGAGCACCATCGTTGACTCTTCGGAGAGAGACCGTGATGCCTGCGCAGGTGTCGAGTCCAGTGCACGGGGCATCCCCAACTGTCCCTTTTGCTCATCCCCCTGAGCATACGGTGATTTCGGATGCATCGATTCTGATGGACGAGGAATCCAGGGTTGCTCTTTTTGCGCATCGCTCCACGCCTGCGGCTCCTGCGATATCTGGCGCACGGGACGTTTCGGCAGGTAGGAAGGTTGTTGAGTAACGAGTGGCGTTTGAAGTGGGCGCGCGGCTCCCACGCTTCTTTCGGGTACGAAGGATGCTCTTGGCGAAACAGACGGATTATCGCGCACAAACTCCTTCGGCGGCAGTTTGACTTTAATTGGTGCCACGTCCGCAGTTGGCGCGGTTGGTAAAACTTGAGATTGACCACAATCATTACAAAAGCGAGCATCATCCTTTGGTAGAGGCTGCCCACAATGGATACACTTTTTGGCCACAAACCCTCTCCTGACTCTGGAATTTGTGAGGCGCTCCTCGAAAAACATCCGAGGACTTCTACAGTTTTACCGCGCACTCAACGTGTTGGTCAGGGGCATGGGAAAGCTCTGGGACTTTCCCTGCCCCGTCTTGGTCTATACATATGCTAGCTCTACGTTACTCTACCTGGTGCCATTCAGTCAAGAAAAATAGCCCAGTTTTCTACCACCCATACGAGCATTTATCGTGCTCAGGCTGCCTGTCTCATTCCCCGAATGCGGCGGCCTGTTTCATTCCCCGAATGCGGCGGCCTCTATTTCAGGACAAGCAGAGCCTCACGTTCGGCGGCGGACGCAAAAACCTGCTGATTTTGCACGATCTCCACCAGTTTTTTGCGACCCTTGGGACTGCCAACCATCAAGACTCCAACCAGTTTATTTTCGCGGAAGAAGAGTTTGCGGTAATTCTCATTGCTCTTCTCGCCAGGCTCGCGCCGGGCAATCGACACTAGTTCGGGATTGTTAGACTCTGCTGTACCAACAACTGCGATATTCACATCGAAAAGCGGGCTGGTGTAGGTTGGCACGTCGAGATAGGCTTGATGATCGCCAGCCATATTGGCCGCGACCAGCTTCCCATGCGCCATGGCATTATCCCAGGTACCCATTGTATGCTGTGTGCCAACGGCTGCGTCATAGAACTCAGCCACGTCGCCGGCAGAATACACGCCTGGTACATTCGTCTCCAGATACTCATTGGTCAAGATACCATTACGTACAGCAACCGGCGTATTAGCCAGAATACTGGTATTAAGCGTAATACCGAGGCCAACACCGATCAGATCGGCCTGGATTTCGCGACCCTTTTTGGTCTTCACATAACCAGGCACGCCGTTCTGCGGGATCACGCTTTCGATCTCATCGCCATGAATGATCTCAACGCCAAACTTTCTGGCGATATTGTCCACCACCTCGCCGCCTTCGGGGTCCAGTGCGCTACGCAGCCAGTAAGGGCCGCGCATAATCCAGGTTGTGTTGAGATTGCGGATAGCGAAACCGTCGCATAGCTCATACGAGATAAAGCTGCCGCCATAGGCCACAGCGTGACGCGATTCGAGCATACGCTCAATGATCGTTTTGGTAT
Source organism: Ktedonobacteraceae bacterium (assembly GCA_039923935.1). Classification (GTDB taxonomy): domain Bacteria; phylum Chloroflexota; class Ktedonobacteria; order Ktedonobacterales; family Ktedonobacteraceae; genus Paraktedonobacter. The sequence continues at coordinate 18,210 of JBDTBU010000136.1, forward strand.
CGTCGAGGGTCACAAAATTGTAGATATGCTTGCAGCCTTCGGCCCCTGGCACGCGCAACGGGTTCGCCCAGCCGCCAGTCGCAACCAGCAGAGCATCGTACGGCAAGCGCAGGCCGTTCTCAGTCACAACCTCGCGCTCATCGGTGTTCACCTCAGCCACCATCGTCTCCGTAATCAGGCGAATACCGCGCTGCTCGTGCCAAGCCAAATCGCGGATCATCACCCTCTGCTCCACAATTTTTCCCTGTAGAAAGCGTGGCAGCGAGACGCGGTTATAAAGTGGATAGGGTTCGTTCGTCAACAAAGAAATACTACAATTAGGGTCATTCTTGCGTAATGTATCAGCAGCGGTTGTGCCCGCGACGCCATTGCCAATGATTACATACCGTCTCTCATGCGTAGCCAAGTCCAGATCTCCTTATCCATGTAGGTGTAAAAATCAGGGTTACTAAGATAGATACCACAGCCCAACTTTGCACAATAGTAGCACAGTTGCACGCAGAATACCATAGTATCGAGATGCTATATGCCCACTTTCCCATTCGCGTAGAGCCTGCAATTGCGCATCAAAGGACGCATCATTCATAAAGTGCTTGACACTTTCTTCTATCTTATGGTATTATTTTTTTAGTTCTTAAAAATTTTATTTTAGTTTAGAAAAATTGAGGTTTCACTATGTCTAAGATTTTCACAGGAAAAGCCCTGGTAGGGGGAATAAGCCAGTTGCTCCTGTTCCCCCTGATTCTGTTTCTTGCGGCTGGTACTCTCGCTTGGCCCGCCGGGTGGATCTTTTTGATCCTGTTCTACAGCTTCGTTGTGGTTATCGTTCGCCTCCTGTCCAAGCAGAATCCGAGCTTGTTAGAGGAGCGCATGAGCGTGTTCAAGCCTAACCCCAAACGAGACACGATGTTTCTTCTGCTAGGTGTAGTTTCTCTTGTCTGGCTGATCGTGATACCGCTCGACGCAGTGCGCTTTCATTGGTTGCAGGTTCCCCTCTGGCTCCAGGCGGTGGGAGCGCTAGCCTTGCTGGGTTCGTTCGCGATCATGTACCTAGCTTTTCGGGAAAATGCGTATTTGACACCAACCGTACGCATTCAACAGGAACGGGAACATGTGGTGGTATCCACCGGGCCATACCGGTACATGCGCCATCCGATGTATACCGGCTTCCACCTGTTCTTTCTCGGACTGCCCCTTTTGCTGGGATCAGGAGTCGGACTCGTGCTTACGCCAGTACTCATCGGCTTGGTCGTCAGGCGCACAGTGCTAGAGGAACACCTATTGCGGGAAGAACTGCTAGGCTATGACGCCTATATGATCCAGGTTCCCTCTCGTTTCATCCCTCATATCTGGTAATCTGGTAATGTAGCTCTTAACAACTCCTCAAAAACGTGCTACAATGCCCCGTATGAGTGAACTAACGAATCAGATTACACGCTTGCAAGGGCGCGTCCATGAAACAATGGTGCGCCTTTGACTTGGCTAACAAAACACAGCATATCGATACCTTAGAGGCCGAGAGCATGGCCGAGAACTTCTGGTCCGACAACCGCAAAGCTCAGGCGCATATGCAACTCATGAATGCCCTGCGCGATGAGGTCGCAACCTGGGAAAGTCTCGCGGCTCAGCTTGACGACTTGCATGGTCTGGCCGAACTACTAGAGGAGCAGTCGGACGCCGAGATGCAGACCGAGGTTGCGCAATCGCTCACAAGCATCGAGCAGCAGGTTGAGAAGCTGCAATTCGCGCTGATGCTCAGCGGCGAGCATGACGAGAAAAACGCCATCATCAGCATCCACGCTGGCAGTGGGGGTGTAGACGCTGCGGACTGGGCTGAGATACTCTTGCGGATGTATTTGCGCTGGGCTGACGACCATAAGTTCCGCACCGAAATCTACGACTACGCAGAAGGTGACGAGGCAGGCGTGAAAAGCGTCACCGTCGAGATCACCGGGCGCTACGCCTATGGCTACCTGCGTTCAGAGATCGGCACGCACCGCCTGATTCGTCTCTCGCCCTTCGATTCTGCGCACCGCCGCCATACCTCGTTCGCGAAGGTCGAGGTCATGCCCGATATCGAGGATACCATCGAGATCAACATTCGGCCCGAAGATATCGAAGTTGATACCTACCGCGCAACCGGCGCGGGCGGCCAGCACGTCAACAAAACTGACTCGGCGGTACGTATGCGCCACCTTCCCAGCGGCCTCGTCGTGACCTGCCAGAACGAACGCTCACAGCTTCAGAACCGTGAGGTGGCGATGAAGGTGCTCAAAGCGCGTCTCTACGAACTCGAAGTGAAGAAACGCGCCGAAGAGAATGCCAGACTGAAAGGCGAATTTGTGCAGGCCGACTTCGGCACACAGATCCGCACCGTCACTGTGCATCCCTACAATATCGTCAAGGACCATCGCACCAGCTTCGAGACCAGCGACACCGATGGCTACCTCAACGGTGACGTGGACCCCCTAATCCACGCGTATCTGCAAGCGCAAGCAGGCGGAGTCGCTTCTGGGGTGTAACGCCTTCCAATCAGAAATGGGTGAGATAGACGCTGTCGGCTGCGCCGACAGCGTCTATCTCACCCATTTCTGATTGGAGATAATCTCTCATGCCTGCACAAACTCACGCAGACCATAATAGCGTTCAGGATAGCGTAGTTTGCGTAGCGCCTTGACCTCGATCTGGCGAATGCGTTCGCGGGTGAGCTTAAATTCGGCACTCACCTCGTCAAGCGTGTGGTAATGTCCGTCCTGCAAGCCGTAACGCATCTCGATAATCGTGCGCTCGCGTGCATTGAGAATGGTCATTGCCTGCTCAAGATTGTCGCGCAAAATCTGGTGCGAGACATGATCGGAGGGCACAACCATGCTGGAATCCTCTAGTGTATCGGCCAAGTGATACTGCTCGTCGTCGGCCATCGGCGCGTCCAACGAAATAGGCTGATCGGAGACGTTGAGCAGCTCCACGACTCGCTCTTTGGTCAGGCCAACCTCTGCTGCCAGTTGCTCCGGCAAAGCCTCAATCCCCTGCTCCTGGTAGATACGCCGGGCAATCCGCTTGATCTTATAAATGAGTTCTACGACGTGAACCGGAATATGGATTGTACGCGAATGCTCAGCAATGGCCCGACTGATGGCCTGACGAATCCACCAAGTCGCGTAGGTGCTAAAACGAAAACCGCGCTTATAATCAAACTTCTGGGCCGCACGCATCAGACCGATATTACCCTCCTGAATCATATCGAGCAGAGGCAAACCTTGATTCGAATAGCGTTTGGCAATGCTCACCACTAGGCGCAGATTGGCCTCGATCAACTTCTTACGCGCCAGACTGTCTCCTCGCGATACACGCTCAGCAAGTGACAATTCCTGTTCTGCGGTTAATAAAGGATATGAGCCAATTTCTTTTAAATACTGCTTGACGGCATCATCAACCGAGCCGCGCTGCTTTTCATCGCCCTGCTCTTCCCACTCATCTTCTTTTTCCTGTTCAAATGCGTCCCCACTCTCTGGCTCGGCATACGAATCGTTCGCCCCATAAGAAGTACGCTCACGCGAATAACTCTTTTTCCCACTTCCAGCCGTTACATTACCCAAAGAACGATCAGTACTACAAACTTTAGCAACTTGCTTGCCCATACCAGTAACTCCTTCTAAAACCGAAACACTCTAAAGCAAATTGATGAACTCGTAGGTAGCCAGGTGTCCCCCACGAAACCTTCAATGATGGTGTCTTTCTTTTTGTTCAGAAATACTTTCCTACTAGGAGATATAGCAACAATCGTGCCAAAGTGCCCCAAGAGCAGGAGATGGGACGCACCTGTAGATAGCCACAAAACAACTGAGAGCAACGCCGAAGGTTCCTTGTACAATTTCCTCTCGTCTTTAAACATCGACAAGAAGTCATTGATCTTTAGGGAAAGCAGGGGGCGCAAGACTTATTCAAAATGAATATATTTCCAGGTTGTGCGGAAATTTCCGCAAGCAAGCAGCAAAATCATACATGTAAGTCCATGAAAACTTGACGGAAATTGGCGCACCTGCTATGCTAGGTATAGAAGCAGTCTGCCAATAGGGAATATGAGCAATATCCCACTGGCATGTATGAGTCTAGGCCATCGATTTTATGAAGAAAACTTCATGAATGTACTGAGACCAGAAACGAGTATGGTGTCATAAAAATGGCAGAGGCTACTGTATAAGACGACTGCTGTGGGGACGCGGATGCAGCGGCGGAGGCTCCCCCTCGGCTTACTTCTCGCCAAACCTCGCCGTGTGGTCAGGTGGGCGCATACTATCCCTCGTGAGAAGGAAGGAGGCGATTTCGTGGAGAACGCATTTCCCCAGTGTCGCAAATGCAGTGAAGGTGATCTGGTTCCACTTTCGGATTTCGGTAGCCAGGGAGCTTCCATCGAGTACAAAGCCTGGGTTTGCACCAACCCATCGTGCTTGTACAACATCAAAATCCGTAATGGTGACATTATCATCAACGAACCCATCAGCGATGGGTCGCTTCACTCGTATCGCACCAATCGGCAGTAGCTCAACAGCCAGAAATGCATCTGCTCTCATGAAAAGATGCATTTCTGGCAATCATTGCGTTTGCAATGAAACAAAGGCAAAAGGAAAAGGTTACTTTGCCTTTTGCCTTTGTTCTTTCCCACCAGCGCTGCTCCCGCAAGGCGGCAGAGGGTGACGTAGCGCAATCTTCCCTTGACATGTATGAGTCGTAAGCTTGCTTGCCACCGTGTTTTATAATAGTACCTGGACTTATTTTAGACGATCATAGCATATTGGTAAGAGTTGAAGTGAACAGGTGTGCCCGTTCTACGCACACATGGAAAGAGAGTCAGGATAAACGTGCTCAATCGATTCTTTGGGCAAAAAGCGAAGGAAGAGCCAAAAGCCCCCCCTCAACCTGAGGTTCCAGAGGAACGTGCAGACGAGGCTCCTGTGGCAGAAAAGGGCGCAAACCCTTTCAAAAATAGCTTGAGCCGCACACGCCAGTTCTTTACTCGGTTCGCTGAATCGGGCTACGATACGGATACCAGCACCTACCCCGATACCACTACCTACCCTGATACCGGAGCATACCCTAACAGTGCGCCAATAAGGCCAGTGCAGGAGCCTGTACAGGTACCAATGCAGCCAGTTCAGGAGCCTGTACAGATGCCGATGAGGTCAGTGCCGGCTCCCGCGCCAGTTGCAGCCAGGCAAACGCCAATCACAAACGATCTGTGGGATGATCTGGAAGAGGCACTGTTGATGGCTGATGTTGGCTCCGGCACCACTACCTGGTTGATGGAGCGGCTGCGCGAGCGGGCCGAGGACGAGCAGATGCGCACAATGCAGCAGGTGCAACGTGCTCTGCGTGAAGAGATGGCTGGTCTGCTGGGCAAAGCATCCCCCCTGCGGTTCGCGAAAAACTCGCCCCTGACAGTGATCCTGGTGATTGGCGTGAACGGCTCAGGCAAAACGACCAGCATTGGTAAAATGGCTCTGCGCCTGACGCTGGAAGGGCATAAGGTCATGCTGGCCGCAGCCGATACATTCCGCGCCGCCGCCATTGACCAGCTCAAGATTTGGGGCGAACGCACGGGTACACCTGTGATTAGCCAAGCTCCAGGCTCCGACCCTGGCGCAGTGGTCTATGACTCTATTCAAGCTGCAACATCACGCGGCTGTGATGTGCTGATTGTGGATACCGCCGGACGCCTGCACACGAAGTATAACCTGATGGAAGAGCTGAAAAAGATCAACAAAGTGATCTCAAAGCTGCTGCCAGAAGGCCCCCAGGAGTTGTTGCTGGTGATCGACGCAACGACTGGCCAAAACGCGCTGATGTCTGCACGCAAATTTGCAGAGGATATCGGTCTGACCGGGGTGATTATCACAAAACTCGATAGCACCGCCAAGGGTGGCTTCGCGTTCGCAGTCGCCGACGACCTGGGCGTCCCGATTAAGTTTGTGGGTACAGGTGAAAAAATTGAGGATCTCACGCCATTTGATCCCCAGAGTTTTGTGGACGCGCTCTTTGCGCAAGACTGACAAGGAGATGTTGCATGGCCAGTGAAGCGGCTGTACCTTCAACAGGGCAGACACCGACCCCTGATTTTCAGCAGCCACGTGCGGCGGCTGGAAATCTCGTGGTCAAATGTCCCAAGTGCAAAGAAATTTTGCTTGCACGCGAATGGGAGAAAAACCAGAAGGTCTGCTCGCGCTGTAATTATCATTTTAAATTGACCGCTCAAGAACGCATTGCCCTGCTCGTAGACCCTGGCAGCTTCGTTGAAACAGATGCCACGATGGTTTCAGCAGACCCTTTGAAGTTCGTCAAACGCACCAAAGACGAAGTTGAAGCCTATCCCGATAAACTGCGAACAGAGATTAAGAAGTCCGGCCTTAATGAAGCAGTGGTCAGCGGCCACGCGACCATTGGCGGCTTACCGCTCGGTCTGGCAATTATGGATTTCCGCTTCCTGGGAGGAAGTATGGGTTCTGTAGCAGGCGAAAAAATTGCTCGCACGGTCGAACTTGGCATAGAGAAACGTATGCCAGTACTGGTAGCATCGGCCTCTGGTGGCGCACGCATGCATGAGGGCACTTTCGCGCTAATGCAGATGGCTAAGACCTCAGTAGCACTAGCCAAACTAGGTGAGGCGGGTCTACCCTATTTTAGCCTGCTGACCGATCCGGTGACGGGTGGCGTGACTGCGAGCTTCGCTATGCTAGGTGATGTCGCACTGGCCGAGCCTGGCGCACTGATTAGTTTCGCCGGTCCACGTGTAATCGAGCAATTCATGCATATCAAGCTACCCGAAGGGACAGTCAATTCTGAATTCGTCCTCCAGCATGGCATGATCGACGCGGTGGTACCCAGAGATCAGCTACGCGTTACCCTGACGCGCCTCCTGCGCATGTATGCGCCCCAAGCGCGACTCTGGGCTACCAGAGATCAAACGATGCAAATAACCAACCAGATAGGGGAGAGCAATGGCCTACGACCTGGAATTTGAGAAGCCGCTCGCCGAGCTTGAAAAAAAGATCAGCGGTCTGCAAAAAAAAGGGGACCGGCTCAAACCGGACGAGCATAGCCAGATCCAGGATCTTGAGCGTGATCTACGCCACCGCACCGAGGAGATCTACCGTAATCTCACTGCGTGGCAGACCGTGCAAGTGGCTCGCCACAAAGATCGTCCCCACTCGCTCGACTATCTGAACGCGATCTGCGACGATTTCTTTGAATTGTGCGGGGATCGCGCCTTCAGCGATGACCACGCTATCTTGGGCGGACTGGCCCAGGTTGATGGCGAGACCTTGATGCTGGTGTGCCACCAAAAGGGGCGCACGATGAAAGAGAAGCAGCACTATAACAATGGTATGCCACATCCCGAAGGCTTCCGCAAAGCCGAACGTCTGATGCGCCAAGCCGAGAAATTCGGCATTCCTGTGGTGACACTGATCGATACTCAGGGTGCCTTCCCAGGTCTGGAAGACGAGGAGCGTGGTCAGTCCGAGGCCATTGCCTCCAGTCTCTATTTGATGTCGCGCCTGCGTGTGCCTACGCTGAGTATTGTCGTCGGCGAAGGCGGCAGCGGCGGCGCTCTGGCCCTCGGCGTCACTGACCGCATACTGATGTTGGAGTACAGCATCTATACTGTGACCTCACCAGAGTCGGCAGCCTCGATTACTTGGCGCTCGACTTCGTTTGCGCAACAAGCGGCTGACGCCATGCGCATTAGTGGCCGCGAACTCAAGGCGTTGGGCCTAGTCGATGATGTAATCGCTGAGCCGTTGGGTGGTGCGCACCACAATACTCGCGTGGCCGCAGAAAGCGTCAAGAAAGCTATCCAGCACAATCTGGCGGAACTGAAACAAGTCCCACTCGACAAACTGCTAGAGCAGCGCTACCAAAAGTATCGCTCTATCGGCCAGTTCACTTGGGCCACAGAAAACACGTAATACTGTTATACCATGCCTCATACTTTATACAAAGGTGGTTGATGGTTAGGTATTGAAAACGCGTTTTCAATACCTA
>JBDTBU010000137.1:0-8638 GCA_039923935.1 Ktedonobacteraceae bacterium
TGTAGCCCCTACACTCTGGCGGCAAAATGTGTTACAATGAAACACGATGGTGGTATATGCTGCCTGCACCTTAGATCACTGCGGTTAATAGTTGCGTCGAAGAGAGTAAGGAGCAACCCATGGCCGACAGCTTCGGAGTTCCCCAGGTGAGAGACTATCTAACCCGGATGGGGTTACAGATCGCTAGTATCGATACAGAGCATGAAATGGTCGAGCTTGCCTTCCATGGCAATCATGGACAATGGCGCATGGTTATTAGTCTGCAACAAACGTGCCATACCCGCAAGCTCGTCCTGATGGCCCCACATATTGGCGCTGTGACCCGGAAGAAACGTCTAGTATGTCTGGAAGCTTTGATGGCAGTCAATTATCGGATCGCGATGGGCAAATTCGGCTTGGACCTGGATGATGGGGAGGTGCGTTTGGAGGAGTCGGTCCCGCTGGCGAATGATGGGGTGACGTTTGATCAGTTTCAACTGGTCTTTCGCGCTATGGTACAAACAGTGGCGATGTATCATAGCCTGATCCCACGCATCATTTATGGCAATCTCTCCACTCATGAAGCCCTGCTCGCTTGTGAGCAGGATTTCTTCGAGGAAGAGGGGTTACTTGAGGAGGATATCGACGAGGAATATGTTGCAGAGAGTGAGGATGAGGTCATTTCTTGTCCACCCCAGCCATTGCTCGAACTGAATATTCAGGATGTGATGGCAGAGGTGAATCGCCTGCTAGAAGAACGCCAAGAATCGTAATAAGACGTGTGTTGGGTGAGCACGCATACAATGTCAGAGACGTTTTGTATGCGTGCTCACCCAACACACGCCTGTTCTTAACAATCCTGTCCAGCATAGGCATTGGCAATGATTTGTCTGATCTCATCGGAGCTTAATGGCGCAATGTTGACGCTATCGCCCTCAATGGTGACGAGCGTCACAGATTGCTGGGTTACTTGCTGTGCACTACTATGCAGGAAATCATAGATAGTGTGGGTGATGCGCCGAATAGCCATCTCCGCCTGTTCTCCATGTTTGCCAATGGCAATAGAAAGTAGCACTGGCGCGGCTTCATCCCTTGGCTCAACGAGAAAAACTTTCAGTCCTGAAATCTGCTTTAGCTCGTGCTCAAGCTCTTCCAACCGTGGCTCTCCGATAAATTCGAGGGTAATTGTAGTTGTCATGACCCTGGCCCCTTCTGCAAACGTAACGGCTTACTCGACTTTTTTACGCAGCCCATCTTAGAGCGGCGGCGACTGGCTCTTGGCATGGTGTCCATTCTGACTGGCGCGTGTATACAGCTTGGCCGCGTTCTCGTCTTCATCCTCATCCTCAGCACCACGCTGCTTATGCGTCAGGTCTTCTCTAGGCTCCGGGTGCTTGATATCCAGCTCAACCCAGTTGTCAAACGACTGCTTATCAGGCGGATTGTGGCGAGAGATATATTTGTTCAGCGCGAGCGCAGCCCACATCACAATGAGCACAGCCACAAAAAATACCAGATATTCTACGAACGTTGAGTCCATACAATGTACCTTTTCACGACGGCAGGCGAAACACGCCAGACGCTAACACTAGACAACAAGGATGTTCTCCTTTAGTCTATCCAACTTCTGCCAAAGCGTCAATTTCTACCATACCGATGGGGACTTGTGGGTTGCATGAGAAAGGGGGGCATTTTCGTACCCAGCAGCGGTCGGGATGGGGAGTGAGGGAGTACCCGACCGCCTAAAGAGGTGTGTATGAGGAAAGAGTGGAGGGTGAGAGAGCTATTTAGTTTTAAACCTTTGTTCTAACAAAATGAATAATACCACGGAATTTTTCTGCTGTCAAGGGTTTTTGGAACGAATTTTCTATATATATTTGGAAAATTTGGCACTCCTCGCTCTCCCACACTCAGTTAGCAGTTAGCAGTGAAGATTTCACAGAAGTGGGTAAGCTAAGAGAGACCTAGATGGTACAATAGATAGGGTTCCTCCTCTCTGATTTGGCACATAAACCGCCGTTCAAGGTGTTTGCCAAATTGGTCTAAGAGGGTTAGAAAGATCGTCTCTCTAAGAAGAGTAGACTGAACTATGTATGAGAATGCATGAAGCAAAGGAGATATTTGTTATGGCTGATGTACGTCCTCTCTCTGGCATACGGTACGCGCCAGAAGCGGTGAGTGAGTTAGCGGAAGTAGTAACACCGCCGTTCGATGTGATCTCAGCAGAGGCACAGGAGCGGTATTACGCTCGCAATCCGTATAACGTGATCCGCATGGAATTGGGCAAGATACTACCAACGGACGACACGCTCAACAATTGTTATACGCGTGCAGCGACGACGCTGGCTGAGTGGCGGCTGGCCGATGTCTTGCGTCAGGATACGCCCCCCACGTATTACGCGTACCGCCAGGTTTTCAAGCACGGCGGGCAAACCTATGCACGTACCAGTTTGCTTGCGCGAGTGGGATTGGAGCCGTGGGAGAAGCATGTAGTCTTGCGTCACGAGTTTACGCGCAAAAAAGACAAGGATGATCGTCTGCAACTGTTGCGGGCCTGTGCGGTGAATCTCAGCCCGATTATGAGCATGTATAACGATCCGCAGGGGCGCATACGTCGGCTGTTGGGCGACTATTTGCAAGATCCAGAGGTGCATATCACCGACGAGGCAGGCGAAGAGCATCTGTTACAACCAGTGACCAATCCCGACCAGATTGAGCAGATCCAGAGCTTCTTTGCCGAGCGCCAATTGTATATCGCTGACGGGCACCATCGCTATGAGACGGCCCTGAACTATCGCAACGAGGTGCTGGAGATGCGCCACGAACTGGCGAGCGACGATGCAGTGAACTTTGTGATGATGGCGCTGATCGACCTGGACGATCCCGGTATGTTGGTGCTGCCGACTCATCGACTGTTCAGCGATCTCAGCCCGGAAGTGCTAGCCAACCTCACCAGCGCCAACCTGGGACGCTATCTGCATGTGCGCGAACTAGGTCAAGTAGACCAAGCAACCCTGCGCGAACTGGAGCAGGTAGGTGCTGACACCCCGTCGTTCCTACTGATGACACCTCCGCAAAGCTGGCTGCTCAGCCTGAACGAGCAGGGACGGGCTAGGATGAAAACGGCGGGCCACAGTGCGGCCTGGCAAGAATTGGATGTCGCCATCGCTCATACGTTGATCCTAGAGGAGCTATTACAACTCCAACCAACGGATTTGACAGCCGGGCAATATGTGCGTTATACGCATGATGAGCAGGAAGCGCTAAATGCTATGAAGCAGGGCACCGCTCAGGCGGCGCTGTTTTTGAACGGGACTCGCGTGCGGCAAATCTGTGATATCGCCGATGCCGACGACCAGATGCCGCAGAAATCGACGTATTTTTACCCAAAATTAATCACAGGGCTGGTTTTGAACCCCTTGTGGTAAGGATAGAGGCGATACTATGATTGTGATTATCGGAGCTGGATTAGCGGGATTAACCTGCGCTAGAGAGTTGGTACGGGAAGGCCAGCGTGTGCTGGTGCTGGAAGCGTCAGAGCAGGCTGGCGGACGGCTACGCACAGATAGGCACGAGGACGGTTATCGGCTGGATCGAGGCTTCCAGGTGCTCTTCACAGCCTATCCGGCGGCGCAACGCCACCTGAACTACGACAACCTCAAGCCGCGCTTCTTTGAGCCGGGTGCACTGCTCGTCAAGGCTGGTAAGTTGTACGAACTTGCCGACCCTTGGCGCGAGCCAAAGCATATTCTACCGGGTATGCTCAATCCGCTGCTTTCGGCTACCGATAAATTACGTGTGCTACAGTTGCGCGGCAAGGTCACACGCCTTTCTACAGCTGAGATTTTCGCAGGCAAAGGTCAACCGGGCGGGCAGGACGAGTCTACCGAAGCGTATCTGCGCCGCCTGGGCTTCAAGGAGGACAGCTTTATCGCCAATTTCGCACGGCCTTTTTATGGGGGCATCTTTCTGGATCGTACGCTCTCGACCAGTGCGCGTATGTTCCAGTTCACGTTCAAGATGCTAGCCACTGGCAAGGTCATGCTCCCGGCGGAAGGCATACGCGCGATCCCTGAGATGCTGGCCAGTGCGCTGCCGCCCGGCTCGCTGCGTTATCGAGCACGGGTGAGCAGCATTCTAACGGAAGGCGGCAAAGTCAGCGGGGTGCGTCTCTCCAATGGCGAGACCATCGCGACGCAACAGGTGGTGGTGGCAACCGATAGCCCCTCGGCAGAACGTCTGACGGGTCGCTCACTGCCCACCGAAGCACGCGGCTCAGTCTGTGTCTATTTCGGCGGTAAAGAGCGGTTGTATAAACAGCGCAAAATCCTGCTGAACACCGCGCCCGATGCCTATGTGAACAATGCCGTCCTGCTCAGCAATATCGCACCGACCTACGCACCACCGCGCCGCCATCTACTCTCCGCCACGATCATCAGTCCAGGAACCAACGATGAAGAACTGATTGCCGAACGCGCCCTGAATGAGATGGCGGCTTGGTTCCCGAAGCACAATCTGAATGCCTGGCAGATGTTGGGTGTGTATCGGCTGCCCTTCTCACAACTCGTCCAAGCACCCGGCTTCTTCGATAGCGTGCCAGCCAACACAACTGCTACGCAAGGTCTATACCTAGCTGGGGAATACACGACATCGAGCAGTATCCACGGTGCCATGCACAGCGGCGAGCATGCGGCCAAGGCAGTGCTCAAGGGACTGGTAGCAGAGGAGAAAGCGCAACAGCCGCAAATTTCATTGTAGGTTTTCCTTCGGTACCATAGTCCTAGACACCAGCATACAACCTTGACTCGACTTAGCAAAAACGGGTACAGTCAAACATAGTATAAATAGGAATGTGACATTTCGCCTATTTTTGATGTTGTCAGACCCTAGCGGACGGGGGAGATTGTATGTCGTCTACTGAAAATAGTCAGGATAGCCTCTCGGAAGGCTTACAGATACCAGGACTGATAGAGAACCAAGAGCCAGTCGAACAATTATCTTTTGCACCAAACCCGGCGACCCCCTTGCCAACGAGTTCCACTCATCAAGCGGGGCCGCAGAGTTCACCTGGCTTTGCCGATCTGGATACCGTAAAGCGGCCTATTTCACAGGCGGGACCACAAAGTTCACCTGGCTTTGCCGATCTGAATACCACACAACGGCCTATTTCACAGGCGGGCATGGTCAATCCTATCACGCCCTCGCCGTCTTTTGAACCTGGCTCGACGCGTGCACTGTTGTTGCAGTCTCAACCCGCAGTCACGCGTGCGCTGACGGACGCACTTGCGCAACCAACGACCAACTCGCCGCGTCTTCCCCTGGTGATCCGGGGTGATAGTCACGTAAAGAAGGGTTTCCAGCGGCCACCACAGGGGCGTCGGCCTATTATTAGTCTCGCGGCACTGCTCTTATTACTGATAATTACTGGGGGGACACTGCTGGCAGCCTCTCCCTTGGGGCGCGAGGCCGGACTGGCCTTCTCCGCGAAATTTAGCAACACGCTGTTTAGCAACCCAAACAATAACTCGTATAGCCTAGTTGTGCAGGCCACCGCTACCGCCGTCTATCACCAACGTAACGACGGCTACGATCCCAATGCTGGGAATGGTCCCGTTGTAACCGGCAGCCCGCATCCCTGGCCTGTAGGTGTGTGCACCTATTGGGCAAATGCACGCTATCACACACTCACCGGCAACTGGGTCACATGGACAGGCAACGCCTATCAATGGACACAAGGAGCACGCCTAGCCGGCTGGAACGTCTCGTCCCAACCGCACGTGCCTTCGATCATCGTGCTCTCTCCTGGTGCGCAGGGGTCAAGCGGCTATGGGCATGTTGCGGTTGTGGAGAGTATTAACGCGAATGGAAGTGCGCATACCAGCGATATGAACTGGTACACTAATGGCGGCGGCTGGAATCGCGTCTCCTACGTCGATTTTACCGCTGGTAATGGTGTGTCCTTTATCTGGAAATAATAGCATTCCACCATCAAACACGCGGAAAACGCTCCTCATGGGCGGCGTAGCATAAACCGATGATAGATCCAGGCATCGAGCATGCCACGCAACAGGCCGAGTAGACCGAGCAGAGCGCCGAGAATACATAAAGCCAGAGGAAGCGTCTGTGGAGCAAAAATGATGGAGAAAAGCGCCTGACCAGTGGTTACTAGACTGATGAGCAGGACTAGGGCGTAGGCAACCAGGAACATCAACAGGCCAGCAATACCGCTCGTGCGCACCAAAATGGGGAAAGACATCTTATGTGAGAGCCAGACGGCCATCATTGCTCCAGGCGTAGGCGCACCAATAAAGCCGATCACCAATACACCCAGCAAACGCATGAAAAGCGTGCTATTGGCGGGCAGAGGCACCATAAAGGCAAAGACCAGGATAATGAGCAAGGGAATCAGTCCAGTCAACGCACCAACGATGGCTGAACGCCAGGAGACTGGCGCAACCTCAATCTGCTCATTCCCAGCGTCAGCTTTGCCCAAGGCGCGAATCGCGTAGATGTTGGTGAGCAGAAGAATAATACACGCGATAAACGGCACAGAATGGGCGGACGCGTCGAAGTTGCCGAAGCCGATAAACAGACTGCTTAAAATCAGGGCTGCAAACATAACCCAGAGCACGCGATTGAAGATGCCGTGTATATCGCGCTGGCGAGTAATACCGGTAAAGCCTATCGCGGCCAGTGCGAGCAGGTTGAGCGCGTTGCCCAGCAGCACACCTACAACAATAGCCTGGGTGTCGCCAGCATGATTTAAGGTCAGCGCCAGCGTGAAAAGCTGGAGCACGAGCATAACCAGACCGATGGCATAGAAGTAGAGGCGACGGCTGGGACGATATGCCCGCACCTGATCCGCCTCCTCAATATCTGGTACGGCCTGAAACACCTGGATATGTGAGGGCTGCCAGGGTCCACCACCTACTGGGGACGGCACAGTCAAACTGGGCGACCTGTACGGCTGGTGCCCGGATTGCGTCATGGGCAGGGGTGTGCGGACTGGCACAGGTGTGGCCGGAAAGTTCGCACGATATTGTACTGGCTCTGTCGCACTGATAGCACGCGCTGGCGGCTGCCAGGAACTATCAGCCACGGTGAGATCGCTATTGCCAGCATCGCCGTTCAAGCGTAGCCCCGCTGGTTGAGCTAGGGCCGGTTGGATGGCGGCTTGCAAGTCGGCGGCCATCTCGGTGGCCTGTTGATAACGGTCCTTGGGGTCTTTAGCCAGAGCCTTTCTAACCACAAATTCGAGCGCAGGTGAGAGGTCAGGCCGTTGGGCACGCAGCGATGGTACAGGATCGTGCAATTGGCGAGCCATCACTGCAAAAGGCGTAGAACCAGTAAAGGGCACATCACCAGTCAGCATCTCGTACAGAATAATGCCGAGTGAGTAGATATCGGAACGCGAATCCAACTCGCTGGCACTAACCTGTTCAGGCGAGGCATACTCAGCCGTACCAATAAAGCTGCCCGCCATAGTCAGCGAGGGCATGGCGCTCAGACGCACAATCCCAAAGTCGGAGAGCAAGAGTCGGCCATCGCTGTGGAAAAGCAGGTTGCCGGGCTTGATATCGCGATGCACCACACCTAGACTATGCGCGTAACCGAGCGCGTCCGCCACCTGACCAATCAAGCTTGCCACGGTTTGCAAGTCGAACCGGCGTCCGTCACGCTGCATCTCGTCCATACGCTGGCGCAGCGTGCCGCCACGAATATAGGGCATGACCAGATACGCTAAACGCTGACCATTGATCGTGGCCTCATCGTATTCATACACAGGCAGAATATGTTGATGCTCCAGTTTAGCCACGGTATCGGCCTCGCGTCGAAAGCGCTCCAGGAAAATGCTCTGCTGATCTGGGTCGTTCGCGTCGGCAGTTGACAGGAGCACTTTGACGGCCACAGTGCGGGTTGGACGGGCCTGCTGAGCCAGAAAAACCAGCGCCATGCCGCCCTTGCCAATGACACGTTCGATGGTGCAGTTGCCGAGCGTCACGCCCAGTAGTTCTTTTTCATTCATCTGATATTATTCCCATAAATTCTGCTGGCCAGTCTTCTGCCGATTTTGCTGCTTATTCCCCACACGCCGCTCGCGCGTCGCTTTCGGGCTACGAGCAGCTTGAGGCGTTGTTTCAGCTTGTGTATCCTCTGCCTCATTCAGAGCTTCTGCACGCTGTAACGATTCCACCAGCAGCTTCGCATCAAAAATCGACGCACGTTGAATTCGCACCTCTGGCCAGAGACCGAGTAGCGCCTCGATAGTGCTCTCGTCGCACGCTGCCAGTTCTAGCCAACGTATCTTGCACTCCTGGATGACATCCGACAAGGGCAATTCAGCGCAGTTTTGTGCCTCTATCCATACTACGAACGAACGGTGGAGATGTTCCAACCAAGCAGGCAGATACAGTCCCAGACCTGGTGCATACTCTATACCTAGTTCACGTATATGGGTTATAGCGCGTGGCAGTTCTGAGCGCCGATAACAGTGCAACAACGGGTAGCAATCCCGTTCCGAGACAAAGCGTGCAGCCCGCACACTGGCCCGCACACTCTCGCTATCCAGATGAGCCAACCGCTCCTCAAAATCGTCATAGCGCGTTTGCAGCACACGTAATAGGTCCGTTGCCGAGAGTTGATTGCGATACTCCACCAA
>JBDTBU010000138.1:0-4819 GCA_039923935.1 Ktedonobacteraceae bacterium
CCACTGACGAACTCTACTTTGCCGTGGGCAAATTCAACTACCCAGCAGGCGTGATGGTCACAGCCTCGCACAATCCCGGTAATTACAACGGCATGAAGTTCTGTCATGCCGAAGCTCGCCCAATCAGCAGAGAAACCGGGCTGGCAGATATTCGTGATCTCGCTATCAAAGGCGACTTCACCACGCCCACACAGCAGGGCACAGTCATCCAACGCGATGTACTCGATGATTATGTCAAGCACGCGCTCTCGTTTATCGATGTCAGCAAGATCAAGCCGCTAAAGGTCGTGATCGACGCGGGCAATGGCATGGCAGGTCTAGCGATGCCCAAGGTCTTCGAGCACCTACCCTGCACGCTGGTCCCGCTCTACTTCGAGTTGGACGGCACCTTCCCTAACCATCCAGCCAGCCCGATTGAGCCAGAGAATATGGTGGACCTGCAAAAGAAGGTGCGCGAGGTCGGGGCCGATCTAGGCGCGGCCTTCGATGGAGACGCGGACCGTATGTTCCCGGTGGACGAGAAAGGCGACGTTGTGGACGGGGCTATGGTCACAGCTATCGCAGCCAACAGCCTGCTTCCTCGCAATCCAGGCGCGACCATTCTCTACAACCTGATCGTCTCCAAAAGCGTGCCGGAACTGGTTGAGAAGTTGGGCGGCAAGTCTTTCAGGACACGCGTGGGCCACTCGCATATCAAGGCCGACATGCGCACGCACAACGCCATCTTCGGCGGTGAACACTCTGGGCACTTCTACTTCCGCGACAACTGGTACGCCGACTCCGGTCTGATCGCCTTACTGATGACCCTCGAACTCGTCTCCATAGGCGACCAGCCGCTCTCCGAAATGCTCAAGCCACTGGACAACTGGGTACGCAGCGGCGAATATAACAGTACTGTTAGTGATAAAGAGAGTAAGCTGGATGACCTGGAGCAGCGCTTTAGTAAAGAGGCACAGTCAGTCGATTATCTGGACGGCATCACCTTCGATTTCGGCGATTGGTGGTTTAACGTGCGTGCCTCGAATACCGAGCCATACCTGCGGCTAAACCTCGAAGCTCGCACACGCGAACTAATGGAACAGAAACGGGACGAGACTTTGGCGTTTATCCGCAGCTAGGTTTTTTCTCCTGAGATAGTATATTGCCTGGAAAAAGTGTATACATATTTTTTCCAGGCAATATACTATCTCGCACGTATTCTTCTTCGGGCAAACAATGTTACAACGAGATAGAGTACGTATTCCAGCCAGGGTGAGCCTGGATGAGAAACGCGATTGAGAGCGGATGCAAGTTAGCTGGCCCCTCAAACACAATATACCCGCTCAAACCATGTTCTTTAGCTGCAAAGGTGTACGGTAGGCTATTGTCCTGTGGCGTGGTGTGGCCCCCGTTCACTTCCAGACGAACATAGTCGTATCCAAAACCTGGCTGTACCTGGACATTGTTCGGATTATCCACCGTAAAGTTCAGGATATAGAACTGATTGCCCGCACTGGCCTCAGATCCGTGGTAAGAGTAGCGAGTCTCTACGGTTTTTAAGTGGTAGTTGAGCCAATAAGCAGGAATCCGATAGCCCTGGAAGAGGTAATTGATGTTCATATTCACCGTATACAGGTGATCGTCGTACTGACCGGCAGTATAGGCACTGCCGACAGGAATGGTCACAAGAGTTTCGCCAAGCGCGACATTACCGAGTTGGAAAACAAGCGTCTTGAGTGCAGTGTTTTTGGGTACAGGAAAATCAATCCAGCCAGTTTGCGAAGATCCGCCTTGCGGCTGAGCCGAGAGGTTGAGGTTTATTGGTGCAAGCGGCGGCTGCTTTGGCACCAATAAACGCGCACTATCATAATACGCAATCCCCTGAGCGTTTTTCGTTGGATTGGTTACGTGCAAGTTGACGCGCACAGTGGCCGGACCGGTATGGATCAGGTCATCGCTAAAAGTCGGCGCGTACTGGACATTGAGCAACTGCATATGCAGTTCCATATAGACCGCGCTACGCTGCACATTTATCGTTGCAGTTGGCAACGCTGACCCCGTATCAGTGCTGTGCTGAAGCCCATTGAGCCAGTTCGAGGCAGCATAGGTCACGCTCAGCACAATAATCACACCCACCACCAGCAATCCACCCAGCCAGGGCCAGAATACAGCCGATTGCTGCTTCTTCAACGATTGCACACGACTAGTCGCTGAAATAGCTACTTGCTCTTTCGGACGCAATGGCACGTCCGTTAGTAATTCAGGCATTCTCTCAGTCTTCTCCCCTAAATAGACACAATATTTTTATTATGCAGCAATACCTATGTTTGAGTTCTTAATTTTCAGACAAAAAGAGATCTCACTCTAAGTAAGACGTTTAAACCAAGCAAATGTTCCGTTGAGTTTCCTCAGTAGGACAACCAGTCTTTTCAAGAAGAGAAATTGACGCACAAAAACTGGAAAGCATATAATGATCTTAGAGATTTTGAAGACTTCTTGACTTCTTATCCATATCGTTTCTGATAGCGGCGGGAGAGTCGTTCCCAGAAACGTGCTGAAGCCATCGATTCTGGTTACATGCTCCTCATAACGAACAAAAAATGGTCTTAGGCATGTAACGAAATACACCCTGTAATAGCCGGAAATACCGCATTGTTACGATGAACACAGGCATTTATCAGATAGAACGCCGTGTAGCTAGAATTGTGTAGGTATCTGGCCTCAAAGGTGTAAGGTATTTTATACTCAAAGGAGAGCTATTTAGTGAAGATCCATGAATACCAGGCCAAAGATATTTTGGCACGCTACGGTATCCCAGTTGGGCCAGGCAAAGTGGCGACAACGCCAGCAGAGGCCGAAGCAATTGCACACGAGCTTGGCTGTCCGGTGGTGATTAAGGCTCAGGTTTATGTCGGTGGACGCGGAAAAGCAGGTGGCGTAAAAGTTGCCCGCAGCTTGGAGGAGACGCGTGAGGTGGCGTCGAAAATCCTAGGCATGGACATCAAGGGGCTGACTGTCGAGAAGGTGCTGGTGGTCCCAGCCATCGATATCGTGGAAGAGTATTATATGGGCATCATCATTGACCGCAAAAGTCAGGCTCCGGTTGTGATGGTTTCCAAAGCTGGCGGCATAGATATCGAAGAAGTGGCCGAGACCTCGCCAGAGAAGATTATCAAATACCCCATCAATATGAACACTGGCTTGCGTCCGTTCGAGGCGCGTGATATCCTGTCCCGCGCCGGACTACCCTCACAAGTCATTGCCAAAGGCGGCGCGATCTTGACCGCCCTAGCCAAAGCTTTTATCGAAACCGATGCCAATACGGCTGAGATCAATCCACTGGTGTTGACCCGCGACGGACAAGTTATAGCTGCCGACGCCAAAATTGTAATCGACGACAATGGCCTGTATCGCCAGAAAGAGTACGCGAGTTGGGCCGAGTCGGAAGAGTCCAACCCCCTAGAATTCCGCGCCAAGCAGCAGGGGTTGACGTATGTAAAGCTGGATGGCAACGTTGGCATCATTGGCAACGGCGCTGGTCTGGTTATGACCACGCTGGATATGGTGGCACGTTCCGGCGGCAAGCCTGCGAACTTCCTGGATATTGGCGGTGGCGCGAAGGCCGCGATAATGGAGACGGCTCTGCGCTTCGTAGCGAGCGATCCCGATGTACAGGGCATCCTGGTCAACATCTTCGGCGGCATTACACGCGGCGAAGAGGTAGCCAAGGGCGTCATTCAGGCTCAGGCGCATCTGCCTAAGGGTATGCCTATCGTGGTGCGTCTCTCAGGCACCGGCGCGGAAGAGGGCAAGGCGCTGCTGAAGGATGCTGGTCTACAATGGGGCAAGGATATGCGTGAGGGCGCACAGAAGATTGTCGCGGCCATCGAGGCACTGAACTAGAGGGATAAAGGGAGTATATGAGCATTTTACTGGATAAACACACACGCGTCATCGTGCAAGGTATCACTGGACGCGAAGGGCAATATCACACACGCAATATGAAGAACGCCGGCACTAACGTGGTGGGCGGCGTCACACCCGGCAAAGGCGGTTCCACTGTTGAGGAACTGCCCGTCTTTGATACGGTGGCCGAGGCAATAGCCAAAACTGGTGCCAACGCTTCGTGTATCTTCGTGCCGCCTGCTGGTGCGGCTGACGCGATCATGGAAGCCGCCAACGCGGGCATCAAGCTGATCGTGTGTATCACTGAGAATATCCCAGTGATCGATATGACACGGGCCATGCTTGTAGTGCACGAACACGGCGCAACGCTGATTGGTCCCAACTGCCCAGGCATGTGTACACCGGGCTTGGGCAAAATCGGCATTATCCCTTACCAGATCTTCCAGCCGGGTTCCGTGGGCTTTATCTCACGTTCTGGCACAGCAACCTACGAGGTGGTTTCGCTGCTCACCGAAGCTGGCATCGGGCAATCCACCTGCATCGGTATCGGTGGTGACCCCATCATTGGCTCGACCTTCGCAGACTACCTCAAGATGTTCGAGAACGATCCTCAAACGAAGGTGGTAGTCATGTGTGGCGAGATTGGCGGCAGTGATGAAGAGGACGCTGCTGAGTATATCAAGACCTCGATGAAGAAGCCAGTTGTGGCCTTTATCTCCGGGCGCACTGCTCCTGCTGGCAAACGCATGGGCCACGCGGGCGCGATCATCTCCGGCAACACCGGCACCGCTCAGGGCAAAGTGGACGCTCTGCACGCGGCTCACGTGCCTGTGGCAGAGACGATCTTTGAGATCCCTGGTTTGGTCCAGGAAGCTTTGGCGAAGCTGTCTTAAAATCAAAATATGTGTTTTTGTGCCAGAAACGGTTTTACCGT
>JBDTBU010000139.1:0-3335 GCA_039923935.1 Ktedonobacteraceae bacterium
GATACCAAGCGGGATCTTCGCCGCCCTCGCCAGTATTGTTGCGCCCGCCGATGCTGTTCATAGCTGCTGCAATCGTGCGATGTGTCTCAGGACTGAGTGCACCTACTGACATGGCTGAGATGACAAAACGGGCGCGGATCGATTCCATCGACTCGACCTCTTCCACCGGAATGGACATCCGTGGCTTACAGGTGAGCAAATCGCGCAGGACAGTTGGTGGACGCTGGTAAACCAGTTCGGTGAAACGCTGATACTCCTCGCAGCTACCTGTCGTGGCGGCCTTCTGGAGCGCACGCACGATCAAGGGCTGGTAGGCATGGTACTCACCGTCACGCCGGAAACGATAGCGTCCAATATCGGTCAGCTTGCGGCGGCTGTCGAAAGCTTGGCCCTCGACGCTGTTTCCTGCTTCCAAGACCAACGGTTCTATATCGGCTAGCACCTGCTCGGCGACTGCGGTAAAGCTCAGGTTGCCAGGGTGCGCGGCGGAGCCTGGGAAACAGCGATCCAGTAGCGTCTGATCCAGGCCAAAAATCTCGAAGAGGCCCGCGCCAATGATATTGCGCAACGTCGAGATGCCCATACGCGCCATGACCTTGCACAGCCCACCCTCGATCACATGGATATAGCTCTCCACAGCCTGTTCAGGCGCGATATGTTCCAGTTTGCGCTGACCAGCCAGAGCGCGTACGCTCGCCAAAGCCAGATAGGGCACGATTGCTTCTGCTCCATAGCCCAGTAGCAACGCGATCTGATGGACATCGAGCACCGAACCGGTTTCGCAGACAAGCGAGACTTCATCGCGCAAGCCGCGCCGAATCAGGGATTGGTGAACCGCAGCCAGAGCCAGCAGCATCGGCGTTGGAGGCGCGTTCAGGCTCGCTTGTCGATCACTGAGCACCAGGAAGTCTGCCCCGGCCAAGACCGCCGCCTCGGCCTCTGCTTCCAGTCGATCTAACGCAGTCAGCAAGGCTACGGAACCGCCAGCACGCTCAAACGAGACATCCAGCACACGGATGTTATACCCATCACGGTCAAGTTGAGTCAGTGCCGCTAGTTGTGTCTCGGTCAACAAAGGTGTTTCCAGGTGAAGCTGACGGGCACGCATTTCAGTCTCAGTCAGTAAGCTAGGACGACGACCCAGATAGCTTGCCAACGACATGACACTTTTTTCACGTAATGGATCAATTGGCGGGTTCGTCACCTGGGCGAAACGCTGGTGGAAGTAGTCGGCAAAAGACCGTGAGCGTGTCGAGAGCACGGCCAGCGGCGTATCATCCCCCATACTCCAAGTTGGCTCCTTGCTCTCGGTCAGGATTGGACGCAGGACAAACTCAACATCCTCATGGGTATAGCCGAAGAGTTGTTGCTGTTGAAAAAGAGCAGAACCAGTAGGTGAGAGGGGAACTTCAAGCGGGGAAACGTATGAGAGATCGGACAAACGCAGTAAATGAGCATCGAGCCACTGCTGATACGGCTGACGCTGAGCTAGCTCCTGCTTAATCTCTGTATTGCGCAGGAAGACCCCCTGCTGAAGATCCACAGCCAGCATCTCGCCTGGACCGAGACGGCCACGCGCCACAATCTCAGAGGGTTCACAGGGTAGCACACCCGCTTCAGAGGCCACGATCAGCAAGCCCTGCCCGGTAAGTGTGTAGCGCATGGGACGCAGGCCGTTGCGGTCAAGCGTGGCCCCGACATAGCGGCCATCGCTAAAGATCAGCGCAGCCGGACCGTCCCACGGCTCCATACAACAAGCATGGTACTCGCACCAGGCTCGCTCCTCCGGAGAAATTTCCGCGTCCTGTTCCCAGACCGGCGGGATCAACATTTGCATACTATGCAGTGCGTCGCGGCCTGACAGCGTGAGCAATTCAAAGGCGTTATCTAACTGCCCCGAATCGCTGCTGGCTTCCTGGATGACTGGCAACAGATCGGGCAAGCGCTCGCCCCAGACCTGTGAAGCCAGCGAGCGTTCGCGGGCCTGCATCCAGTGACGATTGCCCTGAATAGTGTTGATCTCGCCATTGTGGGCCAGAAAACGCATCGGCTGAGCCAGAGACCAGGAAGGAAAGGTATTCGTGCTGTAGCGCTGGTGGAAAATCGCGAACGAACTGGTGTAGCGCTCATCGGCCAAGTCGCGATAGAAACGCGCTAGTTCTGTAGGGGCCAGCAAACCCTTGTAGACCAGCGTTTGTGAGGAGAAGGAGGCAGCATAACACTCGGTGAGTTGCTCCTCTTGCCAACGTTTCTCAAGCACGCGGCGGGCGTGATAAAGGGCACGCTCATAATCGCCTGCCGACAAATGTTCAGGGCGTGTCAGCAAAACCTGCTCAATCGTGGGTAGCATGCTGCGGGCGCGAGCACCGAGTATCGAGGCATCCAGCGGTGGCGTGCGCCAAGTCAGCAGGGGCAAGTGCAGTTCTGATAGGACATTTTCGACAATTTGGTGGGCACGGGCATTCGCAGCAGGAGCCTCACTTGTAGGAGGCAAAAAGAGCATCCCAACGGCCAAGTCTGCCGGGTCCGTCAGCGTGATCTGCTGATTCTCAAGTTCAGCGCACAAGAGTGTGAGTGGAAGCGCAGTCAGCAGGCCAGCGCCATCGTTTGTTTCAGCATCGGCGTCCTGTGCGCCTCGATGGGTAAGATTTGCCAGGACAGTCAGGGCTTGTTCAATCAACTGGTGGCTGGAAGAGCCGGAGACATGGGCCAAAAAGCCCGTTCCACAGGCATCGTGCTCCCAACGGGCCTCGTAGAGAGGATAAGTACCAGAGTTGGCTAGAGCGGATGAGTATGTTTGCATAGATATTCCTCCCCAAGAAATGGCAAGTATGCACAAAATCAAGGCTGACCAGAGCATGGTCCAGCAGCAGTTATAGGGAGGCACCGACATTGGAGCCATCAGGTATTCGGGAACAAACAGCGTCCACCGAACGCGGTGTTTTGGCAGAGCATCTGGAGTGTTGCACAGGACAAAATACGTATGCAACACGAACATGGGCAAGGGCGGCATTGTATGCAGGAGAGCGGCATAACTCAAAGGAAACAGGCGGTGTTTCTTATAAGAAGCATACCATATCAACCTAATTTTCTACAAGGTCAATCTATACCGAAACACAGCAAGGGGAAGCAAAGCCCTGTGGTCGTGTAGGTGATTATTGCTCGTTTGTTCGTTTGTATGGGAAGCATCAGGGCTACAACAAGCATGTATGCAAGACAAGAAGACCGCTCTCTGGCAAACAAGTAGAGCAATGGTCAGCGTTCACAGGCTGATCTTTGTACAGATTGCACAAATGATGATGTCCTCAGTGCGCTATTGTGGAGTATATGCGATG
>JBDTBU010000140.1:0-2993 GCA_039923935.1 Ktedonobacteraceae bacterium
GAGGTGATCGAGCAAGCAAAAGGCCAGGAGAGTCCCAAACGAGTAAAACCAGCAATATCAGCCAATGCACGCAATACATATCGTGCCAAATTTTCATCAGAAACGCATGTATAACAGGAAACATAGCCATTTCAATTGAATCTATTCATAATCAGGAGGGAGAGAGAGAGTATGAACGACATCGAAGTCGAAGAGGCACTTATTCTACCAACATCTTTTGCACAACAGCGTCTGTGGTTCTTGGCAGAATTGGAACCCAATCACCCTGCATATAACATCTATAGAGCTTTGCATATTACTGGTCCACTCAATCGAGATGCATTGGAGCAGAGTTTTCAGTGCATCATCCAGCGCCATGAAACATTGCGTACGACTTTTGTTGTCGTGGATGGTGTGCCTATGCAGTCCATCGCCCCGGCACTCCACTTCTCGCTTCCCGTGGTTGACCTGGACCCTGCTGAGTTTGAACGCGTGGCACTTCAGGAAGTACGCAAACCATTTAATCTGGCACAAGGTCCGTTGCTCCGTGCCTCTCTTTGGCGGCTGGATGAGCAGACGCATATTTTATTGCTGATCCTTCACCATATCATTACCGATGGCTGGTCGATGGAGGTATTTTTCCGCGAGCTGGCAGCCTTTTACCAAGCAGCAGTTGCCCCTGATATGCTCGCAGCAACGTCTTTGCCAACCTTGCCGATACAGTACGCCGATTATGCGCTCTGGGAACAAGAGTGGCTGCAAGGCGAAGTGTTGGCAGAGCAATTGAGCTATTGGCGCAAGCATCTCGCGGGTGCTCCGGCCTTGCTTGACCTGCCCACCGATCATCCTCGACCTCGTGTCCAATCCTATCATGGAGCACACCATACCTTCTTGCTCCCACACACAGTATTGGATCAGATCCAGGCTC
This sequence comes from Ktedonobacteraceae bacterium, assembly GCA_039923935.1. GTDB lineage: Bacteria > Chloroflexota > Ktedonobacteria > Ktedonobacterales > Ktedonobacteraceae > Paraktedonobacter. The sequence goes on from JBDTBU010000140.1 coordinate 908, forward strand.
TGGCTCAGCGCGAGGGTGTCACGCCTTTCATGATCCTACTCGCAGCCTTCCAGGTCTTGCTGATGCGCTACTCTGGGCAAACAGATATTGTAGTTGGTATTCCTTTCGCTAATCGGACGCAAGAAGAAGTCACGGGGCTGATTGGGTTCTTTGCCAATACGCTGGCCCTGCGCCTCTCTTTCCCTGAACATGCTTCGTTTCAGCACATCTTGCAGCAGGTCCGCGAGCTAACCGTTGAGGCGTACGCCCATCAGGAATTGCCCTTTGAGAAGGTGGTGGAAGATCTCCAACCTGAACGCAACAGGAGCTACAATCCCCTGGTACAAGTCGCATTCAGTTTCTATGAGGCCGTCCAGCCGAGTCCCGCCTTGCCAGGACTCACGACGCACTTTCTGGAGGGTTTGACCAACACATCGTCAAAGTTTGATTTGTCAATGCTAGCCCTGCCGCCAGCAGCACAGCAGCAGACCCTGCCAGGTGCTCCCAACGACGGCCTCATGCTGGAATGGGAGTACAATACGGACTTATTCGAGGCCACTACCATCCAGCGCATGGCTACACACTATGCTACGCTCTTGCAAAGCGCCGTCTCCCAGCCTGAGCAGCAGGTCACAGAAATTCCTCTTCTGACGGAGGAGGAGCGGCGACGCATGTTGGGGGAGTGGAATGCGACGGACACAGCCTATCCGCGTCAGATGTGTGTGCATCAGTTGGTTGAGGTGCAAGCTGAACAAACGCCCGATGCCATCGCCGTGACCTTTGAAGGTGAGCACCTGACCTATCGGGAACTGAACATTCGAGCCAATCAACTCGCACGGTATGTGTCTCTGTTGGGTGTCGGTCCTGAAGTCCTCGTGGGCCTGTGTTTGGAACGATCTTTGACGCTGGTCATTGCGGCTCTCGCTATCCTCAAAGCTGGGGGAGCGTATGTGCCACTGGACCCGACTTCTCCTCCAGAGCGACTGGCTTTTATGCTGAGTGATGCGGGCACGCCTGTGCTGCTCACCCAGGAAAATCTCCGCCTGGATGTGTCCCGTTGCTCCGCTCACGTTCTGTATCTGGACCAGCTTGAGACGGACCTTGTGCAGCAAGCGCAGGGAAACCTGACCAACACTGTCACCGCGCAGAATCTCGCCTATGCCATCTATACCTCTGGCTCAACGGGTCAGCCCAAAGGTGTTCCTATCACGCACCAAAACGTGCTCAATCTCGTTTCCTGGCATACACGCACGTTTGGCCTGACAGCACAAGACCGAGCATCCCATCTGGCTGGTTTAAGCTTTGACGCAACCGTGTGGGAAATGTGGCCCTACCTAGCGAGTGGGGCGTGCCTGATCCTCGCACCAGAGCAGGCCCGCTTCTCGCCCACTCTCCTGCAAGCATGGCTGCTGGCCCAACACGTCACCCTTAGTTTTGTACCCACGCCATTAGCGGAACCACTGCTCCAATTACCCTGGCCTGCTCAGACCTCTTTACGCTGGCTACTCACGGGTGGTGATCGTTTGCAGCACTTCCCACCTGCCACGCTGCCCTTTCTCTTCAGCAATAATTATGGGCCAACGGAAAATACCGTCGTTGCAACATCGCTGGTGGTTACTGCTCAGAAACAGGCCGATGTGCTCGGCTTGGATGCTCCATCGATTGGGCACCCCATTGCCAATACGCAGGCGTATGTCCTGGACACCCATCTCCAGCCAGTGCCGATTGGTGTCCCTGGCGAACTCTGTATCGGTGGAGAGAGTCTGACCAGAGGCTACCTTCATTTGCCGGCAATAACTGCTGAGCGGTTTATTCCTGATCCCTTTAGTACCAAAGTTGGTGCACGACTCTATCGCACTGGGGATAAAGTTCGTTATCTGCCTGACGTTTCTCTAGCGTTTCTGGGACGTCTCGATTTTCAGGTAAAAATACGTGGTTTTCGGATTGAACTCGGTGAGATCGAGTCATTACTTCACCAGCATCCATTGGTTGAAGAGACTGTCGCACTGGCTCAAGAGTCTAGTCCTGGTGAGATGCGCTTAGTTGCATATGTTGTGTCGAAACAAACTGCACACGCGACAAGCAATGATTTGCGGACTTTCTTAAA
>JBDTBU010000141.1:0-7407 GCA_039923935.1 Ktedonobacteraceae bacterium
CGCGCAAACCATCTTGGCTAGCGGCTGGTTGCCCTCTACGTCCCATACAGAGAAGGCGCGACAGGATGAACGCGTGCCTGATCCTTTTCATGCTCCAGGCAGACCGCCTGTGTATCCGACAGCAGGGCCGATGCAAGCACCATCCATGCCACAGGGATACCCAACACATGCGCCACATAGTATGGCGCTACCACAAAGGCCAGCTAACGCACCGCAGGCACAGGTGAACGGGTCAGTTTTGGCACAGGCCCGTTCCTTTGCGCCTGCCTCTGGTGGTGCACCAAGTATGCTCTTGACGCGCCCAACCGTCGAGGCACCACAGCCGGCCCGTCAGTTCGCACAGCCGACGATGCCGCTGGTCCGAGCACGCACGACTGTGCCCATAGGCGATCCCGCTACCAGCGCGTTGCAGGCTGATTGGCCCGCGATTGCTCCGGTCAGTGGAACTGGCGTGGCCTGGGATGTTGGTTTGACGCGCAAAGGTCGGCCTAACGAGGATAGTGTGCTAACCTTGCGCGGCACCTGCAATTTTGCGGAACGCCTGTTGCCTTTCGAGTTGCATATTATAGCCGATGGCATGGGCGGGCATGCACATGGTCGTCTAGCTAGTCATCTGGCGATCAAAGGCATGCTTGAAACGGTCATCCCCGGTCTAGTGGGCAGCCAGGCTTTGGAGAGTGAGCAGATCGTCGATGTCCTGATTGATGGCGTGCATTGGGCCAACCAGGTGATCTACCAGTATGGCAAAGAGCACAACGCCGACATGGGCACGACCATCACGGCGGTACTCCTGCTCGACGAACTGGCCTATATCGTCAATGTGGGGGATAGCCGCACCTACATGTATCGGCTCAATGCTGGCCTGCATCAGATTACCCGCGATCATTCGCTCGTGGCCCGTCTGGTCGAGACTGGGGCTATTGCACCTGATGATATTTATACCCATCCTGAGCGCAATAAGGTCTATCGCGGCTTGGGCGACAAAACAGACGTCACGGTGGACTGGTTTATCTTGCCAGTCCAGGTTGGTGATCTGCTGCTGCTGTGCTCTGATGGACTCTGGGAAATGGTGCGCAATCCGCATATCACAGAGATCCTCGCCACCTATGCCAGCGCACCAGCTCTGGCTAGCAACGCACTGCTGCGGGCCGCGCTCCAGGCTGGTGGCAAGGATAATGTGAGTTTGTTGGTTGTGCGTGTACAACCGCCTAACGCGTGACTCACCCTGCGGTAATCATCCACAAATCATTCGTCGCGGGATTGGTTGGTCCAACGCCGTTCATACCAGCATACATATAGGCAAGATTGTTTGTGTCGTCCCAGACCATCATCGAGGCCGAAGGGCTGCCGATCTGTGGCTCTGGATTTTGCCACCAGATATTCTGTTTTGGCGAATAGGACCACAGGGTGTTTAAGGACAAGGAATTGCTGTTTGCGTTCCAGCCGCCAATCATCAGGAAAACTCCGTCCTTGCTATCCCAAGTGCTCAGCGCCTGTTGGCGTGGCAATGGCGTTGTATCCGACTTGTTCGTTGGTTTTATGATCTTCCAACTGCCATCCGCGTTATAAACCGCTAGCTTGCCCGACTGCTGCGCGTTGGTTGTAATGCCGCCAAAGACATAGAGTTGCTTATCCTGGCTATCCCAGGTCATAGTGCTGTCCGCTAGTGCACCTACGGGGCTTGCAGTAAGCTGGCTCCATGTGCCGATATCTCCAGCCGTTCCAGGCGTATAGGCCCAGAAATTACTCAACAGCCCGCTCGCATTGAAGCCGCCCAACAGGAGCATCTGCTTGCCATTCCAGGCCACACCGGCTCTTGCAAGCGGACCAGGGACGTTGGCAGTGGTGTTGGAACAGGCTAGAGCCGTCCACTTCCCTGACTTGGGTGAGTAGGACCACAGGTCGCTCAGGTAGCTATTTGCCCCTTGCCCCTGCCCACCATAGAGCAGTATTTGCTGATTGACACTATCCCAGACCATCGCCGCGTTCATACGCGGAGCCGGACTGCTGTCACTACAAGCGTCTGTGGTAGGTGTGGCCGTGCCTGTGGGTGGGATAATAGGCGGCGTCAGGTTGGTCCATAGGACACTCTTGGGACTGTATGACCAGAGATCGTTGAACAGATTCCCCTGCCCATCTGTCCCGCCGAAAACGAACAACTGGCTATCTTGCTCATCCCAGACCATGCTGTGTTCCTTACGAATCTGGCTCGGTGGGTTCGGTGGACTCAGTTTCTGAAGAGTGAATGAGAGCGGCGATACTGATGGCGTCGGACTCGGCGTCGCGGTAGGTATAACTGTCTGGCTGACTTGCACCGTGAAGTTAAAGGTTTGTATCAGGAAAAAGGGATTGGACGAATTATCGTACTGGCCGTTAAGCGAGAACATCGCTTGATAGGTGTGGCTGGGCAGAGATTGCTGATTGAGAACGGTGACTATGAGATCTTGCGAGAGCGTATCCGCGAGAGAACCCTGGTTGGGCGTCACCGAGATGATATTGTTCACAGGGTATTGCACGACCCAGTTCAGGACGTGTCCACTATGGTTGGTAAAGGTGATTTTCTGCTCGCTTGGTTGCATCTTGTTTTGGGCATAGACAAATGGCAAAGCGGATGCACTTACAGCTACATCTGGCCTCTTATCCACCTTCTCCATGATGACAACTTTTTGCGTGACAACACCTACATCACCGCTAATAAAGAGCTTATCGGGATAATTCCCCTGATCGACGCTATCCACATGCGAACGGACTGTCAGCGTATTGGTTTTATGTGGGGCCAATGTTCCCTGAGCAGGACTCGCTGTCAACCAAGGATACACCGTCTCCAGTGCGGCTGTCCAATGGAGATCGCCACTGCCGGTATTGGTGATGGTGATCGCTTGGGAGCCGTCATTGGTAAAGTCTATCTCAGGGGCGTTCAGGACAATATTGGCGCAAGTGCCCAGCCAGCAGGGCCGTTTGGCGTGCACAAGGCCCACACTTCCACCAGCGATGAGCAGCAAGGCTAGCAGGACGAGCAGCAGGTTGCGTGCCCAGTGACTACGCTGCGGGTGCAGTCTGTCGCCCGGCATTTCTGCCTCTAGTGTGCGCAGTTTGCGTGCTTTGCGTTTGGCGAAGGTTCCCGTTTGTACCAGCGTTACTGCACCCTTCTTATCAGCACGTTCCTCTGGTGCAAGTAGTGCGTTCTCAGGATCATCGGCTGCTTGCTGATCCAGTGGATACGGGAAGATTTGCTGCATACGTATGTCGGTGGCAGCACTGGCAGCACTTTCCAGCGCCTCGCGATAGGCGTGGGCGAAGGCGAGTATATCGGGATAGCGTGCTACCGGATCTTTGGCAAGGGCACGCTGGAAGACATGATCGATCTGCGTGGGTATCAACGGGTTGAACTCGCTCATGAGCGGCGGTGGTGCCTGCAAGTGTCCATGCATGACGGCGTACAGATTGCCAGTGAACGGTGCGCGTCCCGTCAGTAGTTGATAGAAAGTCACGGCCAGGGCGTACTGATCGCTAGCCGCGCGTGGCTGCTCTAGCCATTGTTCGGGCGCGGTATAAAGTGGCGTGCCCACATAGTAGTGTAGCGAGGCGTGGGTATAGCCATCCAAGAGTACAGAGACGCCAAAATCGGCCAGCAACAGCCGCCCATGCGCGTCCAGCAGCAGGTTAGCTGGTTTGACATCCAGGTGGATCAGGCCATGTTCGTGCGCGTACTGCAATGCTGCAGCCGCCTCTTCAAGATAGGGTAATACCTGTTGTGGCGACAAAACTTTGATCGCTTGTGGCGCGGCTGCCACTGTGGCTATTCCCGGCTTCTCTCCGTTTATCAGCAGGAGCGTGGCCGCTTGATCCATCTCGACAATCTGCACCGTCTCGATACATTCTAGCCCCAGCGCAGTATCAGCGCCGTTTGCGTGCTCTCCCATTTCCTGGTTGATCTCATCCTGCTGCTCTGCTTGCGTGTGTTCGTCCGAGGCACTCTCTGCTGCGGCTATGATCTCGCTACGTTTAGGCGTGGGCGGAACAGCGTCGTCGTTATCTAGCTGGTCTTGTGTGGCCTGGACTTCTGTGTGCACGGTTTGCGCAGCAGAGATATCTGCGAGTTTTTGATAGTCCTGGCGTTGAGTACGCGTATGTTCCTCTTTGCCGCCTGTCTGCGCGTCCAGTTCAGACCCGCTCTCCGCAAGAAAATCCACTATTTCCAGTGTGTCGGCGGCGGCAATCAGTAGCGAATTGACGGGCATATCGACCAGATCTGCTGGTGGGATGGTGGGTAAAAACGAGACAATCGGTCCGGTAGGCTGGCAAAATTGTTGCAGTGAGCCTTGCGCGGCATACTTCATTACTAAATAGGATCGTCCATCTTCGATCATGCCAGCGTGCAAGACAGGCAGAATATTGGGGTGATCGAGCGCGGCAATGGTGCTGACCTCGCGGGCAAACATCTCGGCAGACTGACCATCGACCACCCGCTCTATCGACATGACTTTGATCGCGACGTGCCGACTCAAGGGCGGCAATTGTTCCGCTTCATAGACATCCCCAAAGGCACCAGCCCCGATCCAACGGAGCACACGGCAATCGCCAAGCAGAGCACCTGCCAGCAAATATTTGCAAAACTGGCAGGCAATTTGCGCCTCTCCGCTCCCAATCTCTTCATCAGGAGCCAGCTCGGAGAGCACTGCTGTGGGACCGGATGGTACCGGGCGAGCGAATGCCCCCCGATTCTCATGGGCTTTTTTCGGATTCAAACATCGCGGCATAGTTCACAAAAATACGGCGTCTCTGCATTCTCTGAGAAACGGCGTCCTTTACAATCTTTTCAAGAGAATCAGGATACAAAAACAGATACATCCAGCTTTTCTTGTTACGCCGAGCATTCCTAATCTCAGGCTAGCACAGAAAACCCGCTGGAAATAGGAAATAGTTCACAAAAAAAATATTCTCTACATATGTATATACGCTTCATCTAGCCCGTTGATAACACGAATGGATCAGTGTTTTTCCAGGATGGGCTGGCCCTGGCGAATGGCTTGCGCTGCTAGCTGATCTTTACGCGCCTCCAGCTTGATAAGCGGAAAGGGTCGGTGAAATTGCGCACTATATTGCACCGCTTTTTCTGCGGAAAGGGTTGCACGCCGCTCATAGGCTCGCGCAAATACTTCGCGCTTCTCCTCGTCCGTATGCTCGCTCAGTAGTAGAAAAGCCAGGGTAAAGTCTGGTTTGCCCAATTCGGCGTACATGCGTGCCGCTGGATCTGCTTCGGCCCCACGCGCAATCTGTTCTCGCGCCTGTTCAGTAAAAACTGCTTTCAGCAACGGACTATATACTGATTCAAATGTATGTGACACAGGAATCCTCTCAGGTTTTGGCATGATTTTTTTTATTTCTTGTGCTATGGTAGCACATTGGGGGTAGACTGACAAAGCGAACTGACCCGTTTCTTTGACTGATCGCCCAAACCATCTATAAAGACACCGTGTTGTAGAATGAAAAGGTTGGCCGGAGAGAGGCGTCTTCTCTCCCTATCTCATATCTATGAGGAGGTATCTACTTATGAAACTGAACCATGTCAATCTTAGTGTCACTGATGTTCCGGCAGCAGCGCACTTTCTGGAAACGTACTTCGGATTACGCAGCGGGGGCGGTAACAAAGGGCTAACCGTGCTCTTCGACGACGATGATTTGGTACTCACGTTAATGAAAGCTGGCGAGGTCGCCTATCCCAAAACGTTTCACATCGGCTTTAGCCAGGAGAGCGATGAGCGTGTCAATGAGATCTATCAACGCATGAAAGACGACGGATTTGAGATTGATCCGCCCCAACGCTCTCATGCCTGGACATTTTACGTAAGTGCGCCAGGTGGGTTTGTCGTCGAGGTGATGAGCTAGCTTGGCGGAATACATGGATATTCCTTCTCCTACTTCCGCAGCTTGAATAGTCCCATACTACGCCTCTTTCACAAGAGATGCTAAGCAATTCTGCGAAATAGAATTGCTCAGCATCTCTTGTTTTTCTTGGGTGTGGAGCGGCTCCAGACACTATGATACATGCCTATCTCTGTTGCTAGCTTGTGTAAGATAGCTCATCTTCTGCTATGCAATCAAAAGATTTGCATTCATCGTGGCTCGTATACACAAATGTATACGTTTTTCTCATTCACTTGACGACGGATGTTCATTAAGGCATAATAGCAATGGAGAGAAACTGTGAAAATGTATTCATCAAAAAACAGCGAGAGTTACAGACCTTTTTGCAATGAATAACGAGACTGAACGTACAACACACACAGAGATTGCAGAGAGCTTGCTGCGAGGCATCTATGATGTCATCGTAGTGGGCGCGGGCCATGCTGGCTGCGAGGCTGCACTGGCTTGTGCACGTATGGGCCGCAAAACGTTGCTCTTGACGATGAACCTGGATAGCGTGGCCCTGATGCCCTGCAATCCTTCGGTGGGCGGTCCCGCAAAAGGTCATCTCATTAAAGAGATCGATGCCCTCGGCGGCGAGATGGGGCGCAATACTGACCGCACGTTCATTCAGATGCGTCTGCTGAATACAAGTAAAGGTCCAGCCGTTCAGGCTTTGCGTGCTCAGTGTGATAAACAGGCGTATCGGTTGGCTATGAAGTTTGTGTTGGAGAGCCAGCCCAATCTGGACCTAAAGCAGGCGACGATTACTGGATTGCTAAACTTGCCCGGCCCCAATGGACGCCCAATTGTGACTGGCGTGCTGACGAACAATGGCTGGCACTATGAGGCGGGCGCGATAGTGATGACCACTGGCACGTTTCTGAATGGTCGGCTGGTCGTGGGCGACAAAACGCTCCCAGGTGGGCGGGCAGGCGAGGGACCGGCTCTGGGTGTGACTGGCTCGTTGACCGAGTTGGGTCTGAGCACGCGCCGCTTTAAGACGGGCACGCCTCCACGTATCGATGCGCGTACTATCGACTTTAGCCTGACGGACCCGCAACCAGGCAGCCGCGTGCCGCTATTCTTTTCGACGGATCACGCTGCACGCGAGGATGTGCAGTTGCCTGGCACGCAACCCAATCCGCTCTATCCAGTCACCGACGAAGACCTACACGGCTGGCGGCCCCAGTTGCCCTGCTATCTGGTGCATACCAACGAGCAGACGCATCAGGCTATTCGCGACAACTTGCACCGTTCGCCGCTCTATACCGGTGTGATCGAGGGCATTGGTCCACGCTACTGCCCATCGATTGAAGATAAAATTGTGCGTTTCGCTGAGAAGCCGCGCCATCAGATTTTCCTGGAACCGGAAGGCTGGCGGACTGGCGAGGTCTATGTACAGGGCATGAGTACGAGCCTGCCCGAAGATGTGCAACTGGCGATGTTGCGCACAATTCCCGCGTTGGCACATGTGGAGATGATGCGCGTGGGCTACGC
>JBDTBU010000142.1:0-18761 GCA_039923935.1 Ktedonobacteraceae bacterium
CAGCTCAACGAACACACCATCCATACAGAATGTCTGCGCAGGTGGATGCTAGTGGAACTGTTCTGCCTCAGTCGAGCCAGCCAGGGCCGTGGTGGACGAAAGGCCACCTGAGATGACCTGGGCCACCTCGTCAAAGTAGCCAGTGCCAACCTCGCGTTGATGCTTGGTCGCGGTGTAGCCCTGTGCTTCCATGGCGAACTCGGCTTGTTGGAGTTTGGAGTAAGCAGCCATGCCGTGGTCGCGGTAGCCGAGGGCCAACTCGAACATGCTGTAGTTGAGAGCGTGGAAGCCAGCCAACGTCACGAACTGGAATTTGTAGCCCATCTTGCTCAGTTCTATCTGGAATGTTGCGATAGTCTTTTCGTCCAGCTTCTTGAGCCAGTTGAACGACGGTGAGCAGTTGTAGGCCAGCAGTTTGCCGGGGAACTTGGCGTGAATTGTATCAGCGAAACGGCGTGCCTCTTCGATGTTTGGCTCAGCGGTTTCACACCAGATCAGGTCGGCGTAGGGAGCGTACGAGAGGCCGCGTGCGATGGCTGAGTCGAGTCCGCCACGAATGCCGAAGAAGCCTTCTGAGGTGCGTTGGCCGGTCAGGAACTCGTGGTCCACGGGGTCGATGTCGGTGGTCAACAGATGTGCACCGTTGGCGTCAGTACGCGCAATGAGCACGGTTGGTACGCCCATCACGTCGGCAGCTAGACGGGCCGCGATAAGATTTTTTACAGCGTTTTGTGTAGCAAGTAGGACTTTGCCGCCCATGTGGCCGCACTTTTTCTCGGAGGAGAGTTGGTCCTCAAGGTGCACGCCAGACGCGCCAGCTTCGATCATGGCTTTCATCAGTTCAAAGACGTTGAGGGGACCGCCAAAACCAGCCTCGGCGTCGGCAACGATGGGTGCGAACCAGTTGGTGTTGCCTGTGCCTTCGCTGTGTTGGATCTGGTCGGCACGCTGTAACGCTTGGTTGATATTACGCACGACTTCGGGCACGCTATTGACGGGGTAGAGGCTCTGGTCGGGATACATTTGCCCCGCCTGATTGGCGTCAGCCGCAACCTGCCAGCCACTCAGATAAATGGCCTTCAAGCCAGCTTTGACCTGTTGTACAGCCTGATTGCCAGTCAGAGCGCCTAGCGCATTGATAAACGACTCGGTATGAAGCATCTCCCAGAGTCGCTCGGAACCCAGTCGCGCCAGGGTGTGCTCGATCAGGACCGAGCCGCGCAAACGCAACACATCTTCAGGGCTATAGGGTCGGGTTATGCCGTGCCAACGCTGCTCGTCGCGCCAGCTTGCCGCTAACTCCGCCGCCTGTTGTTGCTGCGAAGGATACTGCCCGTTGCCGTTCAAAGCTTGCTTGCCATTACCGTTCTCATGTCCGCTCATGATTATGTCCTTTCATCGATGCAATAAGTTGTTATCTATTTACTGATCGCTTGTTGTACGCTGTAGATATTCTTCGTCTATAAAGAGATTACCATGAATGTCCTTCTGAGGGCTAGGTTTTGGCTTCAAAGGTGCTGAGGGTTTGTATAAGTTATTGGTTATATATGTTGTGACTCGTCAATAGTATACTGGGCCATTTTTACTGCTTGTTTGTTGATTATTATGAGCAAGCGTGATACACTTCGATGCATGAGTAGATAACACGTTCTTAAAAAAGGAACCTGCCAGAAAATTTTCCCAGCCTGAGAGCATTTAGGCTGAAATGTGGAAGGGTATGGATTTCGGAAGATGGGTCAATGGGATCATAATATGAAGTCGTTAGTAGCGTATTGTCCAGAAGCATTTGTGGCACTGATGCTGCGCCAGGCAGAGATCCAAGCTAGGCTCAAAGTGACTGGCGGATTGATAAGTGCATTGCAAAAGCAAGAGTTTGATATTAGTGAGATTGTTGTTACTGACGATCTGACTGCTGAGTTGCAGGCAGACTATCTCGATCTTGAGAAATTACTGGTTGGGATCAAAGTAACTGGTAGGTTAGCCACCGAGTTTCAAGGCTACGATCTCGACGCCGATGGCTTATTGGAAGTTGTAACCGATGACGGAGACGAGATTCTGCTCCACTTTGAGTTCCAAAGCGTCAACGACAAAACCATCCCAGAACGGCTCTTGGAGTATAGTTTCCGTGCGAAAAAAGAGCACAAGAAGCTGGTGTATTCGTGTGTGATCTTCTTGCGTCAAGATGGAATTGTACCGGAGCCACCGTTGTGCTGGAGCTTACGCAATGGCAAGAAAATTCTTGTCTTCGAGTACATCTGTATCAAGCTTTGGGAATGGACCCCAGAAGATTTGCTGGCTCTCAATCAGCCAGCGTTGTTGCCGTTACTTCCGCTGACAAAAGGTGGTGCAAATCGTATAATAGCAGTAAGGGTGTTTGAAGGCTTGATAGCTCACGGACTTCAAGAACTGGTGCCTATTGCGCAATCGCTGACCTCGATGGTCTTTGGCGAACGTGATAAGCAGTGGCAAGAAAGGTTATTTGTAAAGATGAAAAAAAATATTCTCAAGGATACATGGGGCTATCAGTTCATGGTCAAAGATGTTCGTAAGGAAGCGCTAGAGCAAGGTCTTGAACAAGGTCTTGAACGAGGACTTGAGAAGGGGCGTGAGGATGGTCTTCGTTGGGCCGTTTTAAGCATGATTGCTGGACGTTTTCCTACAGTAGCACGCCTAGCAGAAAAGCAACTTACCCTTATTAAGCATGTGACTCCTTTGGAGAAGTTACTAACGAAGATCAATACAGCCCAAACGGCTACTGAGGTCAAGCAACACTTAATAGAGGCGCTTGATGAGAGCATTCAACTCGAATAAATAGACGGAGTGCCTGCGACAAGGATGTATCCTCATCGTGAGCACTCCGTCCTCCAGAATAACGTTATGCTCCGTGACACTTCTTGTACTTCCGGCCACTTCCACATGGGCAGGGGTCGTTGCGCCCGATGTGACCTGCCGGACGGGGCGACGTGTGGTTATTGGTTGGGAGCGTGCGTCCATTCTGCCCCTGCTGATTAGACCCACCTTGACCCTGGCGGCGCGAGCTTGCACGCGGCGCTTCGGACTCATCGGCGATGGCCTGACCGCTGGCAAGCGCGATGGCCTGGGCGTTGGTGCGCATCGGGCGTGAGACTTTACGTTTGGGAGGCGCTGGCTGGTCTACCTTGATGGTGATGTTGCCCTTAAGCAGACGTAGCAACTGTTCCACAATGTAGTGCTGGATCTGCGCCTTAAGGTTCTCAAACATGAAGAACCCTTCGTTCTTGAATTCCACCAGAGGATCACGCTGACCAATCGAGCGGAAGCCGATGCTGGCACGCATAACGTCCAGGGCGTCGATGTGATCCATCCAGAGCCGATCCAACACTTGCAAGGTGTAGGCGCGTTCGACATCGCTAATACTGGGTATGCCCAGGCCAGGATTGTCTACGGCCAACTGGTCAAGCTGTTTACCGCGATCTTCGTAATGCTTCTGAAACACCTCAACCAGCTTTTGCGTGAGTTCGCCGCGTTTGATAGCGTGAATGTTTTCCGGCAAGACTTCATCGGGAATGGACATCCAGTTCTCCAGGATGTTAAAGAGCCGCTCCATCTCCTCTTCTTCGCTGACAACTGGGCCGGGTATGCACTCGTTGACGATCTTGGTGATTTCGGCGCTTATCAGGTTGAGCACACGCCCATGCATGTTCGCGTGCTCCAGGACGGCGCGGCGGTCGGCGTAGATGACTTCACGTTGCTTAGCAATCACATCATCATATTCGACGACGTTTTTACGCACATCGAAGTTGTAGCCCTCGACCCGCGTCTGCGCTTGCTCGATCATACGCGAGATCATCTTGTTTTCCAGAGGGATGTCATCGCCCATGCCCGCAAATTCCATAAATTTCGCGGCTCGCTCGCCACCGAAACGTCGCATCAACTCGTCTTCTAGCGAGAGGTAAAAACGTGAGAAGCCGGGATCGCCCTGGCGGCCTGCGCGGCCACGCAACTGGAGGTCGATGCGCCGCGATTCGTGACGCTCAGTGCCGATAATATACAGACCACCCAGTTCGAGGATACGCTCGCGATCCTCGTCACACTCGCGCTTCTTCTCAAGGAAAAGATCGTCCTTTTCCTCTTGCGTCATGTTGGCGAGGTATTCCTGAATGGCCTCTTCTTTCTCGGATCGCTCTTCAGCATTGGTTTCAGGTATATTGCGGATAAAATCCACATGTTCAGCGTGTCTGCGTAAGATAGCGTCGAAGTAGCCTTCCGGGTTGCCACCGAGCAGGATGTCTGTGCCGCGACCAGCCATATTGGTGGCGATAGTCACTGCGCTGAGACGCCCCGCTTGTGCCACGATATGTGCCTCACGCGCGTGATGTTTGGCGTTCAGGACATTATGCTCGACACCCTGCATTTCCAGTTTATGCGAGAGATGCTCGGAGATCTCCACAGAAGTTGTACCCACTAGGATCGGCTGGCCTAGGGCGTGGCGCTCTTTGATTTCCTCGACTACCGCATTATACTTGCCATCGGCTGTGCGATAAATGTAGTCGGGCGCGTCCTCGCGGATCATGGGCTTGTTGGTGGGAATGACCACCACATCCAGGTTATAGATTTTATGCAGTTCTTCAGCCTCGGTCAACGCAGTTCCGGTCATGCCTGCAAGTTTGGTATAGAGGCGGAAGAAGTTCTGGAAGGTAATCGTGGCGAGTGTACGATTTTCACGTTGGACGGTCACACCCTCTTTGGCCTCAATCGACTGGTGTAAACCCTCACTATAGCGTCGGCCCGGCATCTGACGCCCGGTGAACTCGTCCACGATAATCACTTCACCATCTTTGACGATGTAGTCTTTGTCGCGATGGAAAATCACCAGCGCCTTAATCGCGTTTTCCATGTAACGCGGGAGTTCAGCGTTCTCTTCGGCGTAGATATTTTTGATACCCGCCACCTGTTCGATTTTGTTGATGCCATCCTCTGTTAGGATAACCGTACGCGTTTTCTCTTCAATGGTGTAGTCGTCTTCGTGCTTGAGCCGCGTGGCCCAGCGGGCGAATTTGGAGTACATGTCGGTTGATTCTTCGCCCGCGCCCGAAATAATCAAAGGAGTACGTGCTTCGTCAATCAGGATATTGTCAACTTCGTCAACGATGGCGAAGTTTAGCTCGTGCTGTACGGCTTGTTCGAGCGAGGCGACCATATTGTCGCGCAAGTAATCGAAACCGTATTCGTTGTTGGTGCCGTAGGTGATATCGGCCAGATACGCGGCACGACGCTCAGCCGTTTGTGGCTCGACAGCGTTGATGATTACGCCGACGGTCAGGCCCAAGAAACGGTGGATCTTGCCCATCCATTCAGCGTGGAAGCGGGCTAGATAGTCATTGACGGTGATGACGTGTACGCCTTTGCCAGTCAGCGCGTTGAGGTAGGACGGCAAGGTTGCGACCAGCGTCTTGCCTTCACCAGTGCGCATCTCGGAGATTTTGCCTTGGTGCAGCACAATACCGCCGATAAGCTGTACATCAAAGTGGCGCATAGAGAGCACACGCTTACCAGCCTCGCGTACCACGGCGAAGGCTTCAGGTAGCAGGTCATTGAGGGTTTCGCCATTTTTGTAGCGTTTGACCATCTCCGGTAGCAACTCGTCCATAGCCTCGGCACGTAGCGCGGCTAGTTCGTGCTGTACACGGCGCAGGACGTTGCCAAGTAGTTGCTCCAGACGCTCATCGGCACCATCTTCTTTGTTGGGAGCAGCCTTGATCGCCTCCTCAAACTTGGGCCACGATTTCAGGAATGCCTCCCCCAGCAGTTCATCGTCCATGTCGTTCAGCAGTGGCTCAGCCTGTTTCAGCAAGGTCAGTGTGGCCTTTTGGGGATCTGCCGCCTCATCAGGCCACGTCTGTGTCTCTTCGGCCACATCCATCGCTTTGCTGATGCGCAGCGTATTGAGGACGGGATTCAGGCTCTCATAGGACTTCTCGAAGCAGTCTGAGAGGGTGTCGCGCAGGTGGTCGCGCAGAATAAATTCGGGATCACGCTTTTGCTCAATCTCCTGGCGGTGCGTCGTCAGGGCTGCCCGCAATTGCTCATCGTTGCACGCTTTAGCCAGCGGCTCTACGTGGTTCAGTGCTTCGCGGAAGAGTACGAGCAACTCATCCTCCAGCACCAATCCGCCCTTGAGGTGCAGGGCGAGCCGTGTGCGAAATTCGTCAGTTTTGGCAGTCAGCTCTTCGTCGCTGAGTTGCAGCATCTCTGCTTCCAGTCCGTTAATCTCATCAATCAACGGTTGGATCAGCTTTAATTCTCTTTTGTTGGGGTCACCCAGCATTTTCCCAAGTAGTTGCATGTTGTTGAACGTCTCCTCAAACCAGGCGTTGGCGCAGTTGGTCCTCTAGCAGTTAGCTATCTATGATTAGTATAAGGGTTAGGCGTGCATGAATATCTCGTTCATTATAACATACCTAGCTGCTAGTAATTGGCTACCATCTTCCGCACGCACTCATCTACGCTCTCACCTGCTCGTACACTATTCGCGCCCAGATATGTCATGAACCGCTCGATAGCTGTACGCAGGGCATCCAGCAGATATTCGTCTGGCGTGATGTCTGGTTCCCACCACCAGTGCGAGATAGTCCAGACACCTTTCTCTAGTCGCGAGTCGAGGCGGGCGATGAAGCGTTCGCCGTACCAGACGGGCAGGACATAGTAGCCCCATTTACGTAGATGCTCTGGTTTGTAGACCTCCCAAAGATAGTCGAAGTTGAAGATCTGCTGTACGCCCTTGCGGTCCCACAGCAGACTATCCAGCGGAGCCAGGAAGATGACATGCGGCTCCAAAGACGGTGCGTCAAGCTGCTTGAGCGCTGCGGTATAGGCGTAATATGTGTGCTTGCTAGTGTCAATCTGCACAGGGGTGAGTGTGCCCTCTTCAATCAACTCGTACTGGGCCTGTTTGCGTTGCGCGGCCTCACCACAGGCGCTCCAGATGGCGCTTTCGGCATTGGGACGCAGCAATCCAGTAGCTTGGTAGCGCCGTGCGATAATCCAGCGGCGATAGGCAGCTTCATCGAGCAGAGGAGGCTGCTCAAAGTGTTCTGCTGGGATGACGCGACTGGCGCGATCATAGTAATGCCGCCCGCCGCGTCGATGGTGCGTGACCACCTCGCCATTGACCCAGAGTGAGCGCAAGATGCGTTTGGCCTGGGTCGAACCAGCCCACGAGTTGGGGTCGTAGCCAGTTTTCCGCTCAAACTCCAGCGAGGAGAGCGGTCCACGCGCATCGAGCGCGGCCAGCACTGCCTCGACAGCTTCAGGTTCAGTCAGCAAAATCTCGCGATCATGATAAGCCCGGTAGCGTTCGCGAATCAGTGCACGCCGCGCCCAGTCGCCGATGGGTACAAGGCAGGCTTGTTTATCCCAAGCGTCGTAGATCAAACGTTGCTCGCCATAGGCCAGGGCTTGCCAGTCGTCCACGCGATAGCCAGGCACGCGGGCTTGCAAAACCAGATCGGGATTGCGCCCCACGGGATTGAGCGGATCGTATTGCACCGTCCCTAGACGCGTAAAGACACCGAGCAGGTCGGTTGGGGTAAAGTGATAGCCTGCGAGCAGATGACGGGCCTGCTCACAGGAAAGTTGTATGGTCAAAATGCTGCTCTTTACTACTCGCCAAAACGAATCTCGCTGCTCGGTTTGACACGAATCTTACGCCCCTCGACATCATAACCATCGAGCAGCTCGTTATAAAACGCAATAACTTGTGGCGCGGTCAACGTCTCGTAATCGTAGGTCGTGTGCGCGTCGCTGACCAATGTGACATCATAGCCCACATAAATGGCTCTGCACGCCGTTGCATTAACACACCAATCGGTCTGCCCACCTGTCACAATCAAATGTTTGATGCCACGCGTCTCCAATTCTTCTTGAAAACAGGTCGCGTGAAATGCATCAGATTCACGTTTATGGACAATTGCCTCACCTTCACGCGGAGCAATTGCTGGATGAATGTGCCACCTGGGTGTACCAACTTCCAGACCGTGGCCCTTGGGACCATCGTGCTGCACATACATCACCGGCGTGCCGCTACTGCGTGCTCGCTCTAACAATTGGCTGATAGTAGCCAGGACTTCGTCGCGATGATATGCCTCGTCGATCAGACCAATTTGCACGTCTATTACAACCAGGGCGGTATCTGTTGTACTCATGAGTTATGTTCCCCTCTGTTTTGTAGTGTTGAAAAATATGTTTCGTTCTCTCAAGAGAATAACAGGAAAAGCGGTTAGAATCGAACCGCATTGTTTGAAATCTGGACACGTTTTTGCGGATCTCATCAGTTTTTCAGAAGTCGGACTTCTTCTCGTTGGTGGCTGGGTTTGGCTCCTGGGGCGGGTTTATTGGTAGTAGACTTTCAGTGGAAAAGCGGTTACTATCTAACCTGTATTCAAGAAAATATATCGATATACAAAGCAAAGGGAAGCCATTATGTATTTTCCAGCTACGCGTGTTCTGACCATCCTGGAGATGCTGCAAGCCCGCCAACACCTGAGTGGACCGGAGTTGGCTGCACGCCTGGAAGTGAACACGCGCACAGTGCGCCGCTATATCACGATGTTGCAGGATTTGGGTTTCCCTATCGAGGCTGAGCGTGGACGACACGGCTTCTACCGCCTGCGAGCCGGCTTTAAGTTGCCGCCTTTGATGTTCAGTGAGGAAGAGGCGCTGGCCTTGACGCTGGGTTTGCTGGCTGCACGCCGTCTGGGCCTGACTGTGACTGCATCTGCCGTTGAGGGTGCGCTGGCGAAAATCGAACGTGTGCTGCCTCCGATGCTCCAAGATCGCGTGCGTGCTGTGCAAGAGACACTCAGCTTGACCTTTCCACCAGCCAATACCAACCCTACAAGCGAGATGCTGCTCACGTTGTGTAGCGCGGCCCAACAGGAGCAGCGCGTGCACCTGCGCTACGCAGACTGGCAAGGGGCAGAGAGCGCCCGCGAAGTTGATATCTACGGTCTGGTCTATCGCGGCGGCTACTGGTACAGCGTGGGCTATTGCCATCTCCGTCTCGGCTTGCGCGTCTTCCGGCTGGACCGCATCGGTGCTGTCGAAATGCGCGACGAGACATTCACACGTCCGCAGGATTTCGATTGCGTTGAGTATGTCATGCATTCGCTTGCTACCACGCCCGCCACTTGGCCCGTCGAAATTTTGTTGGAAACCACACTGGCCGAGGCGCAGCGCTGGATCTCGCCCGCCGTTGCTATGCTTGAGGAGACCGCGCAGGGGGTGATGATGCGCTGCTCCGTTGGCAACCTGAGCTGGCTCGCCACGGACCTGCTTATCCACCTGGAATGTTCTTTTGTTGTGCTTAACCCCCCAGAGTTGCGTGATACATTGCATACGCTGGCTACCAAGCTTGAGCACATGGCCTCGCGTACACAGGAGTCGAGCCGATTGTGAAGCATCCTGTTGACAGTTTGCTGGGTGTGCCATATGCTAGCAAATGTTGAGGCAAGAACTCACACACGCAATTACAGGGATGCAGCCAGGGCAGTGCGGCTAGTGCGGCGCGTCTTGCCCGGCTGAACAACAGTAGACGAAAGCGAGGGAATTATGGCTGAACCACGCAACGCAATGGATCTGAAACCAGGGTATCGCGGGCGTGCCTTTACTTCGGACCTCTCCGGCCAGGAGTTCTGGCTGGTCATCGACAAGGGTTTCCAGCCGATGGGTCTGGTCATCGGCAACTGCATCTACTCTATGGGTGCGATCCGTAATTGGCTGGTTGGTATCAAGGCCAATTTTCAGGGTGAAATCAAAGAATATTCCCAGTTGATGTACCAGGCCCGCGAACTGGCGCTCAGCCGCATGCAGTTCGAGGCCGATCAGTTGAGTGCGGACGGCGTGATTGGCGTCGATATTAACGTCGAATTTATGCACAATAACGAATGGATGGAAGTGACCGCCGTCGGTACTGCTGTTCGTTATGTTGGCGGTGGACCCAACATGCCCCCCATCAACCAGGGCCACGTCACCGTGCCAGCGGGCTAACTCGCTTGTACGAAAGCTAGGCAGATTGAGAAGAGTCATCTCTTGGAGAAATGGCTCTTCTCGTATTTTGTGAAAAATGACCTTTATCTCCACAAAAATCATAGAATACAACCTCAACTTTTTATAGAATAATAGAGTAGGTGACGATCTTATAGTTGATATTCCTCTGAAAAAGTTGTTCATTTAAAGCAAAACATGTTACAATATCTTCAGCAAAGTTCACATTATTTTTACAGAAAAGGGCGGTATAGATATCATGGCTTTTGATCTTCAGCGTGCCCGCCAGGAGACGCCGGGCTGCGAACATGTGCTCCATTTCAACAACGCTGGCTCAGCACTACCACCGCAAGCCGTACTCGATGCGACGATTGCCCACTTGCAATTAGAGGCCCAGATTGGCGGCTACGAGGCTGCCGATCAGGCCAGAGAGGCTATTCGGCACACGTATGATGCCGTGGCTCGCTTGATTGGCTGTTCTCGTGAGGAGATTGCGCTGGTGGAGAGCGCCACGCACGCCTGGGGTCTCGCCTTTCACTCAATCCAGTTCGCGCCGGGTGATCGCATTCTCACCGCCGTAGCCGAATATGCCAGCAACTATATCGCCTATCTGCAAAAAGCACAAAAAGCCGGAGTTACCATCGAGGTGATCCCCAACGATGAACACGGCCAACTCTCAGTCGTGGCTCTGCGCCAGATGCTCGATGAGCGCGTTAAATTGATCGCTATCACACATGTGCCAACCAATGGTGGACTGGTCAATCCCGCTGCCGAAGTGGGCAAGCTCGCCCGCGAGCACGGCATTCTTTATCTGCTCGACGCCTGCCAATCGGTGGGACAAATGCCCATCAACGTCGAGAGTATCGGCTGCGATCTGCTCTCAGCCACGGGTCGCAAGTACCTGCGCGGTCCACGCGGTACTGGTTTCCTCTATGTGCGTCGTTCTGTGCTCGATCAGCTAGAACCGCCTATGCTCGATATGCGTGCTGCTACCTGGGTTGCGCCAGACCGCTATGAGATGCAGCCCGATGCTGGTCGCTTCGAGCATTTCGAGAGCAACCTGGCTGCACGCATCGGCCTGGGCGTGGCCGTCGATTACGCCATGCAGTGGGGCATCGATGCCATCTGGCGGCGTGTACGCAGTTTGGCCTACTCTCTGCGCACACAGCTCAGCCCTCTGCCCGGTGTGATCGTGCATGATCGCGGCGTCACCCAGTGCGGCATCGTCACTTTCACCATTGAGGGCAAAGATCCCGACGAGATCCAGCAGTCCCTTGCCCAACAGCGCATCAATGTCACCATCAGTACACGTAACTCAACCTTGTTCGACATGGACGAGCGCGGCCTGAGCAGCGTCGTGCGTGCTTCCGTGCATTACTACAATTCCGAAAATGAAGTCGAATACTTCTGCCAAGCCATTGAAATGTTGATCTGAAGCCCTCTGCTGTTGATTGTTGCAAGGGAGCCGAGAACGCCGTTAGCTAGCGATGTCCTCGGCTCCCTGTACTACATGACTCATAAATACATAGAAAAATATGATTTGATACTGATGGTGGGGAATAGTGTAAAATAGAGACAGTCAATGTAATTGTTGCTCAGTTGGAAAGGAAGATTTGGATGTCATGAACCCCGGCCTGAAGGCGTGGAGCTTGGAGGTAGGCTTGCCCATCTCTGAGTCCTGATGATCCAGGCAGACATGTCCAGACTCAGCCCTTCGGGGCTCCCTTAGGAGCGAAATAGGTACGTCAGGGTGCGACGCCAGCCCGGACCTCTACGGCAAGTGATTAAACAGGTGTATGGGAGTGAAGCCAGTGTCATTTGCGTCAAACCGCTCTATAAGCTTGTTAAGGCGACCATTACCCCCTCTGGGGAGGCTCTGAAAGGAGCAACAGAATCACCTATGTCAAAAGTCTTCGTTGTCGATACCTTGAAGCCGCTCTGCAAAACAAACTCTCCCCCAGCGTATGATACAATGGCAGTGTAACCTACCTATTTATCGGGTAACGATCTAGCGAAGGATTTATCTTTCATGAGTACATTGCGTTTACAAGGCAAGACGATTGGCTATTTGGTCAGTCCCGAAGTGGAAGACCTGGAATATTGGGTGCCCCTGATGCGTTTGCGCGAAGAGGGAGCACATGTGGTCTCGATTGGCATTACGAACGCGCCGTTGCGTGGCAAACACGGCTTGGAGATTACGCCCGATGTGTGCGCCGAAGAAGCTCCCTCGGCTAACGAACTCACTGGGCTGGTCATTCCCGGCGGCTGGGCACCCGATAAGATGCGCCGCAATCCGCATATGCTGCAACTGGTGCGTGACATGCACGCGCAGGGCAAGATCATCGCCTCGATCTGTCATGGCGGTTGGGTGCCGATCTCCGCTGGCATTATGCGTGGACGCAAGGCCACAGGCACCACCGCAATCAAAGATGATATCACCAACGCTGGTGGTATCTGGGTCGATACCCCGGCTTTCCGCGACGGCAATATGGTCTGGGGCCGCGTCGTGACGGATATCCCCGACTTCTGCCGCGAACTGATCGCTGCGCTGGTAGAGTAATTTTAAAAACACGTATATTTGAAGGATCAAGGTAGGTAGTAGTGTAGATGAAAGTATGAGATATCATTAAGCTTATTGAGGAAGACGGTTGGTATTTAGTGAGAACCAAAGGCGATCATCGATAGTACAAGCATTCCCACAAATCAGGGCATGTTACTGTACCAGGCCACCTTAACAAAGACGTTGCAATTGGGACACTCCTAAATATTTACAACCAAGCTCAGATAAAAAGGAGGACGTGAGATGTATCGCTTTTCAATTGTCATCGAAAAAGCTGAGGGCAATTACAGCGCTTACTCACCAGATTTGCCTGGATGCATCGCTGTAGGGGATACTATTGAGGAAGTTCAACGTAATATGGAAGAAGCTATGCTTTTTCATATTGAGGGCATGATTGAGGATCACGAGCCAATTCCCGTTCCTCAGAGTCGAGTGCAATATGTGGAAATTCCCATTCCAAATTCCGCCGCTTGAGGGAGGACGTGAGATGTACCGATTCTTAATCGTTATTGAGAACGAGGACGGGCATTACGGTGCCTACTCACCAGATTTGCCTGGATGTGTAGCTGTAGGTGATACCTTAGAAGAAGTTCAGCAGAATATACAAGCAGCGATACGTATGCATATTAATGGTATGATTGAGGATCACGAGCCAATTCCCGTTCCTCAAAGCCGAGTAGAATATATGGAAATAGCGATTCCAGATTCAGCAGCCTGAGAGCGGGTGGCTAAAAGCCAAAAATCCGAAGTGAAACAAAATGGCACAGCTTCTTATCATTACATTATATCAGCATTGATTGGAGGGACAGTTTATGAGTACATTTCTTGACGCTCTCGCCCAGCGCGTAATTATCTATGATGGAGCTATGGGCACAAATATCCAGAATTACCAACTTACTGCCGAGGACTTTGGCGGACAGGCCACCGAGGGCTGCAACGAATATTTGGTCATGACCAAACCCTCTGTAGTTGAGGAGATTCAGGCGGGCTTTCTAGAGGTTGGTTGCGATGTGTTGGAGACGAATTCGTTTACGGCCAGTCGCCTCAAGTTGGATGAGTATGGTATCGGCAAGTATACACGCGAGATCAATTTGAAGAGTGCGCAACTGGCACGCCGCTTGGCTGATCGCTTTAGCACGCCTGAACAGCCGCGCTTCGTGGCTGGCTCGGTTGGCCCCACTGGTATGCTGCCCTCTGCGGACGATCCCGCGCTGAGCAATATCACGTATCAACAACTGGTAGAGATTTTCCGTGAACAGTCATCAGTGCTGCTGGAAGGCGGCGTAGATGTACTGTTGATCGAGACCAGTCAGGATATTTTGGAGGTGCGAGCGGCGATTACTGGTTTCCGTCGCGCTATGAAGGAAACTGGCCGTGTGGTGCCGATCCAGGCTCAGGTTTCGTTGGACACCAGCGGGCGTATGCTGCTGGGCACAGATATCGCGGCAGTGATGAATACGCTGCTCGCCTTACGCGTGGATATCATCGGCCTGAACTGTTCGACTGGCCCGGAGCATATGCGCGAGCCGGTGCGCTATCTGGCCGAGAACTGTCCCCTGCCTATCTCGACGCTGCCCAACGCTGGTTTGCCCCTTAACGTGAACGGCTTGGCGGTCTATCCCATGAAGCCGGTGCCGATGGCTGAGGCTCTGAGCGAGTTTATCACGGAGTTTGGCGTGAATATCGTCGGCGGTTGCTGCGGCAGTAGCCACGAGCATATGCGCGAGGTCGTCAAAGCCTGCCGCAACGCGCCGCGCAAGCCACGTCCACAAGCCGATGGCAACCTGACGCACAAAGACTTCAGGCGCATCTCGCTGCCCTTCGCCACCAGTGCTATCCGCGCGACCTCCCTGGCGCAAGATCCTGCGCCGTTGATTATTGGCGAGCGCGTCAATGCCACAGGCAGTCGCAAAGCCAAGCAAGCATTGCTCAGAGACGATTACGATACGTTGCTGGGTATTGCCCGCGAGCAGGTCGAGGGCGGCGCACACACGTTGGATATCTCTGTAGCCCTGACTGAGCGCGTTGACGAGGCCAATCAGATGGCAAAAACCGTCAAGAAGCTCTCAATGGGCATTGAGGCTCCTCTGGTCATCGACTCAACCGAGGCGGATGTGATTCAGGCTGCATTGGAGATCTATCCGGGACGCGCAATCATCAACTCGATCAACATGGAGAATGGTCGCCAGCGTATCGAGAGCGTGGTGCCTCTGGCGGTGGAACATGGCTCGATAGTGGTTGCACTGACCATCGATGAGGTCAGCATGGGCAAGACCTGCGAACGCAAAGTCGAGATCGCGCATAAGATCTACGATATTTGCGTTAACGAATACGGTATGGCCCCCAACGCGCTGATCTTCGATGCTCTGACCTTCCCGATCACTACCGGTCAGGAGGATTTACAAAATGCTGCCGTTGAGACGCTGGAAGCGATCAAACGTATCAAAGCTGAACTGCCGGGTGTTTTCACGACGCTAGGCGTGAGTAATGTCTCGTTCGGTCTTAAGCAGCACGCCCGCGCCGTGCTCAACAGCGTCTTCCTCTATCACGCGGTCAAATTTGGTTTGGACACGGCTATCGTCAACCCAACACACATCACGCCTTACGCCGAGGTCGATGCCGAGCAGCGTCAACTCGCTGAAGATCTGATTTACAATCGTCCAGATGCCTTACCGCGTTACATTACCTACTTCGAGGCCCATGAGCCACAGAGCGGTGACGCTAACGCTAAAGCCGATCCAACCGAAGGGCTGAACACCTTTGAGCGTCTGCATTGGCAGATTCTGCATCGGCGTAAAGAGGGTGTTGAGGCTCTGGTCGATTTAGCTATTGTCGAACGCACCGCCGAACTGGATGTTCCAAACGGTGAGGCGGCGGTGAATGTGCTCAATACCGTTCTGCTGCCAGCCATGAAGGATGTGGGTGATCGCTTTGGAGCTGGTGAGTTGATTTTGCCCTTTGTGCTACAATCTGCTGAGGTTATGAAGCGCTCGGTGGCTCAGTTGGAGCAGTATTTGGAGCGCCAGGAGGGCTACACCAAGGGCAAGGTTGTGCTGGCTACGGTCTTTGGCGATGTGCATGATATCGGCAAGAATCTGGTCAATACGATCCTGAGCAACAATGGCTACACCGTGTACGACCTGGGCAAACAGGTGCCACTGAACATTATTCTGGATAAAGCTGTCGAGGTCGGGGCTGACGCGATAGGTCTCTCGGCCTTGCTGGTCAGTACCTCTAAACAGATGCCCCTGTGCGTCAAAGAACTGCATAAACGTGGCCTGACTTTCCCGGTGATCGTGGGCGGCGCGGCCATCAACCGTTCGTATGGGCGGCGCATTCTCTTCGTCGATGCGCAGACAGCCGAGGCGACGCCGCTGCCCTACGGATCGGGTGTCTTCTATGCCCGCGATGCCTTCGAAGGTCTGGAGATCGTCGATAAGCTGACGAGTAAGCCCGAACAGCGTGCAGCCTTTGTAAGCAAGATTCAGGAAGAGGCGTTACACGAACGTCTAAAGCCAGCCCGCCCCGCGCCAGCAGCTACGAGCGCCGACAGTGTGGAGAATACGCGCCCTTCGGATGCTATTCGTCGAGATGTGACGCTTCCCCAAGCACCGTTCTGGGGGCCGCGTGTACTGGAACGTATCGGTTTGGAGGATGTGGCCGCGTGTATGGAGATGAACACGCTCTACCGCCTGCACTGGGGCGGCAAAGCGCACGGTGCGGAGTTTCAGCGTTTGGTAACTGAGGAATTTCAGCCGCGTCTGGAGCGTATGCTGCGTGAAGCTCGTCAGCAACGCTACCTGCAACCACGCGTGGTCTATGGCTACTTCCCTTGCCAATCGAGCGGTAACGAGCTGATCGTTTACGACTATCGGGCCTGGCAAGAGGATCACGAGCGCCGCGAGGTTGCGCGTTTCCAGTGTCCCCGCCAGCGTGAACGCGAACGCCTCTCCCTGGCCGACTACTTTGCCTCAGTCGAGAGTGGCAAAATGGACGTGGTAGCGTTGCAAGTGGTCACGATGGGCCATGTTGCTAGCGAGACCATGCAGCGTTTGCAGGACGCCAACGACTACGCGGAAGCCTATTTCGTGCACGGACTCGCGGTCAACATGGCTGAGGGTCTGGCGGAGTACACCAACCGTCTGGTGCGCCGCGAACTGGGCCTGAGTGGCGAGCAGGGCCGACGCTATAGCTGGGGCTATCCTGCGATTCCTGATTTGGAAGATCACGCGAAGGTCTTTCAATTGTTGCCCGTCAGCACGAGTATTGGCATCGAGCTAACGGAAGCCTACCAACTCGTACCCGAACAATCCACAGCCGCGATCATCGTCCATCATCCGCAGTCGTCCTACTTCGCGGTGCTGGCCGAACGGGCTGCGACTGTGTGAGAAAATGTCTCTCCCCTTTTGTGGACTAAAAGACTAGTGGTATAGATGTCTTGACAACAAGAAGTGTTTAGGATATAGTTAGGGGGAAGGATAGTTCCTGTGGAATTTCATCGATCTGTTGATCCAAGGTTGCTATTCACACGCATAGCTAGTATGCCCAGGGTAATATCTACGCGGACGGTTTTGCCCTGCAATAGACTATTTCTATCCGCGCGTGAGCTTATGTCGTGTTCTCCTGCACGTACATAAGCGTCCTCCTCGAAGTGATGGAGACGATTGGCAGATCGTCTCCATCACTTTTTTTGGACCCTTTATTGTGCTATCTTGCGTTAGCAGGCTGTTGAGGGTGCCATAAGCGTACCAAGGAAATCATAATTGCCAGCGGTTGCAGGCGTTGGTTTCGCGGTACGTGCGAACCAGTAGAGATTTGTCTCATCCTGGAACGTGAAGCCGTCCACCGTAAAGGAGGCTCCAGGCATCCCTTCCAGGAAATCCCCCGTTTCCAGGTTATTCTGACATCCACCACCGGCATTGAGCCAGTTAGGAGTTGGGTTGTTGCCGAAAGGATCGTTGACCCATTCCGCAGCCTCGTGACTCATGACTGAAACATCTGCTACACCTTTGAAGACACCAGGGGTGACGATGCTCTCATAGATGAAGGTGTGAACCTCATTGGTGCGGGTTGCAGGTGTGAAAGTATCGTGGAAGCCTAGCACACAGCATTGGAGATTCTTTGGATCAATCGAGCCAATGTTGAGCACGATGTCATGGAATTGGAAAACTGGCAGCGTATCCGTCGGCAGATGCATTGCCAATACCTGATTCTCAATCCAGGGGGTGAAGAAGTTGATATCAACAACCCCGATCTGGATATTGGTGTTGCGCACCTGGATTACCATGTCTGCAACCTCATTGCTGGTATTGAAAGGCAGGTTCAGCTTGAGGGTGTGGCGCACATTCGGTTGGTTGAGCAATACATGATAGTTCGGGCTGACTGTGGAGACGAAGTTATGGAACTGGTTGCGTTGTAAAGCGTCAGTGAACTGCGTCTTGTCGCCTACCACATCGTGCTTTTGACTGAAGATCGGCGAGTCGATCATCGTGTCTGCATCACCCTTGTTGAAGAGTGTGACGTTCTGATCCGGGAAGTGAGTCGAGACAGGGATCAGAATGGTCTTCACATGTGAGGTCTTTGAGCCAAGCGCAGGATCGCTTCCCACCATGGTGTAGGGGAAAACCTGACCATTGAACGTGAACGAGCCATTAAACATAGGTGGCTCTTTCACCTGGGCATTTGCGAGAGTCTGTGCTTGAGTCG
Source organism: Ktedonobacteraceae bacterium (assembly GCA_039923935.1). Classification (GTDB taxonomy): domain Bacteria; phylum Chloroflexota; class Ktedonobacteria; order Ktedonobacterales; family Ktedonobacteraceae; genus Paraktedonobacter. The sequence continues at coordinate 18,290 of JBDTBU010000142.1, forward strand.
CCTTCGTGAGATTCAGCATCTGAGCCATCGTATGCAGCTTGGAGACTGGCATAGAGATCTGACTCAGTTGGGAGGCATCCACTGTGGGAATACTACTCTGTGCCGCACTTGCACTTGTTGGTGCAAAAATGCCTACCGTCGCTACCAGAACCAGAGTCATCACGACGCCAATTCGCAGTAACCAACTTTCCTTGAATGACATGTTAGCAAGTCCTTTCATGCTTTCCATTCGAACATTTACAAATAGACATGCAAATGTATGGATTTTCCGTATAACACTGATTGGGAGTAATTCCAATCGGCTATAGAGGAAATACCCATATACATATACGATAGAGGGTTACAACTCTGTGGATTATCGAGTAGAAATAGCCTGCCTCGCGTCCAGCGCACACGGGATGGTACCCGATCTCAGCGCAAAATGATGGAACGCACCCTATCCTCACTCCCTCAGCCAATCCTCCAACACCAC
>JBDTBU010000143.1:0-11386 GCA_039923935.1 Ktedonobacteraceae bacterium
ATGATCCAGCGGTTATTGCTCTCGCGCCGATAGAGCCGCACTTGTGGTATCTCAGTCTCAACCAGCAAAAATGCTTGCATCGTTGGACATGCCTGATATATTTCAACTTTGATACCTCGATCATGTGCCTGGGTATGCGGTGAAGATATTTCTACAACCAGACAAGGACATTGAACTGTTTGAGCATCATCTTTCTTGCCGCAGTTCTGCGGATCACAACTCACCGTCAGGTCAGGATACACATAACGCGTCTCTGCTAATTGCACCCATGCCATCGAGCCATAAGCAACGCATGGGCTAGCCTTCAGCCCTTTTCCAAGCAGGTATCCAACATTCGCCCCAATAACAGCGTGTCTGACATGCTCGATTGGCCGCATGTACACCTGACCATCGATATATTCGTAGCGATGGTCAGGGTCATTCTCGTTCAGGTCACAGTATTCTGCGATGCTTATTTTGCGATTTTCCCACAGCAAGGTCATCACCCCCTCCATATTTCATCGTAGATCTCAAGCAGAGAGCGGCATATCTATATATTCCACGCTTGTTTGTGGTTCCGGTAAAGGTAAATGTTCTTCGCGCATAAGCTCCAGATGCCCTTGTAGCGCCTCACGAAAAAGCTGCAATGCCTCTTCTCGTGTATCTCCCACAGCTACGCAGCCAGGAACATCTGGCGAATATGCTCCGTAGGATGTCTCTCCTTTTTCAACGATAACTAAAATCTTTGCCATAGGTACCTCCTTTCCTAACTGCGCCTGTTTCCACACATTCAAAAGTGTTCCAATAGGCATATCTTGTCTGAGTTGACCAGAAATTGTGACAATGCCTTTTTTGACTGGATGGCTATAATGTCTATGCTCTCCACGTATTCGTATTAAATACCAGCCATCCTCTTCCACTCGTTTTATAATATCTCATACCTTCATCAATCCCCTTCGTCGCAGTCTCAGTGAGAGTAGAGCACAATTACTGTGCTCTACTCTATTATACACATGCATCCAAATATGTATGATGTACACATTTTTAAAGACGCTCATTGCGGATGAGAAGCTTAGCACCTAACCTCACATTACACTCACCGGATCAATATCAATCTGCCAGCCAGGCGCGTGCAGCACGCGTAACAGTGGGTGCAGGTTGTGCCCGCGTAGAATCATTTGCCAGCGATACTCACCGCGCAAGCGTTCCATCAGAGCGGGCGCGGGACCGACGATATCGGCCTGGGATAATCCAAGGCGTTCGATCCACAGGTCGAGTTTTTCGCGTAAGAGTAGGGCTTCGTTTTGGGCACGTTGGCGGTTTTCGTGGCTGTAGGTGAATTTGACGAACTGGCGGAAGGGCGGGTAGCCGTAGCGTCGTCGGGCCTCGATCTCGGCGGCGTAGAATTCGTGATAGTTGTGGCGCGAGGCAGCATCGATACAGAAATGCTGCGGGTTGAAGGTCTGCACGATCACCTTGCCTGGTTCAGAGCCACGGCCAGCACGTCCGGCCACCTGGGTCAGCAGGTTGAAGGCACGTTCAGGGGCCGCAAAATCGGGTAGCATCAGGGCGATATCAGCAGAAACTACGCCAACCAGGGTGACGCCTGGAATATCCAGCCCCTTGGCGATCATCTGCGTGCCAACCAAGATATCAGCCTCGTGATTAGCAAAACGATCCAACAATTGTTCGTGGGCACGGCGGGTTTTGGCGGTATCGCGGTCCCAACGCAGGAGACGCACGCCGGGATACATGCGTGCGATAGTCTGCTCGACCTTCTCAGTGCCCAGACCAAAATAACGGATACTCGCGCTGGTACACTGCGGGCAGGTGCGCAGCGGCTTGTGCTGGCTGTTGCAATAGTGGCAGAGTAGCAAGCGTTCGGTGGCGTGATAGGTCAGGGGAATGTCGCACTGCTCGCACATGGCGACGTAGCCGCACTCACGACAGAGCACACAACTGGCCGCGCCACGCCGATTGAGATAGAGAATGCCTTGCTGTTTCTTAGCCAGCACCTCACTCAGCGCAGCCTGCAAACGGCGGCTTAGGATGCTGGTATTGCCCGCGTGTAGCTCGTCGCGCAAGTCGATCACCTCAACTGGCGGCAGGGTTGCACCGACACGATGGGGCATCTCGACCAGTTGGTACGCTTGGCGCTCGGCCTGGAAATAGGTCTCGACGGAAGGTGTGGCGCTGCCGAGCACGAGCGGGATGTTCAGGATTTCGCTCAGGGCCAGGGCTGTCGTGCGGGCGTGATAGGTTGGGGCACGATCACCCTGCTTGTAGGCTGGCTCGTGCTCCTCGTCAAGGATTAGCATCCCCAGGTCGGGTACGGGCGCGAAGAGAGCGGTGCGCGAACCGATCACGACATCGACGCGGCCCTCACGAATACGCCGCCACTCATCGTAACGTTCGCCCATGCTCAACGAGCCGTGCATAATCGCCACGCGTCCGGGGAAGCGGCCCGCGAAACGTTGCACAGCCTGGGCGGTCAAAGCGATCTCCGGCACAAGCACGATCCCGCGCTGTCCGCGTGCGATAACTGCCTCTAACGCCTGCAAATACACTTCGGTTTTGCCACTACCGGTTACGCCATGTAGCAACACAGGTCGTTCGCTCGCCAGAATTTGGTCCAGAGCGGCGCGTTGACTAGCGGTGAGTGCGAGCGGCTGCGTGGGCGCGATGAGACGACCCAGCAGGGGATCGCGCTGCACTTCAACTTCCTCAACCTCGATCAGACGCGCACGCACAAGCTGTTGCAACTGGCCTGGCGTGAGGCTGCTGGCTTTGCAGAGCGCGTTGGGTGTCCAGTACGAACCTGTGGCGGTGCTAAGATGATCGTGTTCTAGCAGTTCGATGGCAGCCAGATGGTGTTGGGCAAGCAGACCATCCTGGTTTTGCGGCGTCAGGTCGAGCGTGGCATTCGCACCGGGCAGTAGCCAGGGGTCGAGTACAGCCTTCTTTTGGCGTGGACGTTGGCCCAGGCTTTCGATATTCTGCACTGGATCGGCCTCGTCGGGCAGACTCTCTTCCAGACGTGCACGAGCGGCCTGCCGCCAAGTTTCTAGCTCGTGTCCACGGGCGATCAGGCGCACAACACGTTTGCGGCGCGTGTGAATCTTGGGGTCGTAGAGTTGTGCCCCACGCTCGATCAGCCCGCTCTCGTAAGCTTCTTTGAGCACTTCACGAGCCTTTTTCGGACCCAGCATCTCTTTCAAACGCTCGATATCCAGCGCCCCTTCGGCCAACAAGAGACCAATGAGAGCACGTACGCGGGTGAATTGGCCATTTGCATCAGCTTGCTCAGCAATATTGGCGGCAACGGCCTCAGCATCGATGAGTTGCAGGACCATCTTGGAGCGTTGCATCAAGCCCGGCGGCAGCATCATCATCGCTGTATACGCCAGAGATGTGACATAATACTCGGCTAGCCACGTTGCCAGGGCACGTTGGTGCGGTAGGAGCGCCGGTTGTGGGTCCAGCAGCGTCGCGATGGGGCGGATCTCTTCATCTTCGGGTGGCTCATCGTGCAGATGCCAGACGATGCCCTCGACCAGCCGCTCGCCATAGGGCACCGCGACCAGTTGGCCGGTGGCGAGTTCATCCACGAGTTCGGGCGGAATCGCGTACGTTAGCAGCGGCTCAGTGTTCCAACTGGCGGCTGAGGTAAGCACGTCAGCAAACACTAGCGCCTCCCAAATTCGCGTTCGAGCGCGTTTAGATTGAAATGCACCGTCGTTGGACGGCCATGACAGCAGCTATAGGGTGCCTGCGTTTGAGCGAGTTGTGTGAGCATTTCGCGCATCTCGCTACTGGTGAGAAAATAATTGGCCTTGATAGCAGCTTTGCAGGCTACATTTGCCAGGGCGTGCTCCTCCCAGGTTTCAGCGTGGCCCAGACTTTCCGGCGCGGTCAACTCCGTTAGCAGTTCTTGCAGTGAACGCATGTTCATCTGCTTGACCAGTACTTGCGGGACTGCTCGTATGATAATATGCACGTCCTCTATTTCCAGGTCGAAGCCGATATGTACCAATTGCTCACGATGCTCCTCGATAGCGCCCAGTTCGACTGGTGCGAGGTTCAGTTGCATGGGTGTGAGCAGCAATTGCGAGAGCGAAGCACGCGCTTGGAGAGCCGCTACCATGCGTTCGAGCAAAATGCGCTCGTGGGCGGCGTGCTGATCGATCAGGTAGAGGCCGTCCTGCCCCTCAGTGACGATATAGCTCTGCGCGAGTTGGCCGATCACACGCATGGCTGGCAGTCGCCCCAACTCACCTGACAATTCGCGCTGTACCGGCAAACTGGCCTCGATAGGCGATGGTTGTGCTGTGCCGGTAGCGGTCCGACCGGATGAGAGCAGGCCGGGGATCTGGAACGAAGCCACAGCACTGCTGGCTGCGGGCGTTTGTGCATGCGAAGATGGTGTGCTCGCGCTAACCTCGCCCTCTTCGACAGGCAACAATGGTGTGCTCTGGCCGTTGCGCGTGGTCGTGTGATCCTGCGGATTAACATGGCTCTGCCAGAGACGCGAGAGTATCGGCGGCTTCGTGCCAGTCTCCTCCTCAGTAACGGTCAGCCAAGGATTATCCTGGGGTAACGGCGGAACCTCAGCGTCATCTTCATCTAACGGTAGGTCCGCAAGATCGTCATCAACGGTTTGTGTTGGCTGAGGGAGTTGTGTGCTCTGGCCGCTCCATGTGGGCACGCTGGCTTCGGCAAGCACTGCGCTACGGATGGCACGCAGGATGGCTGCGTAGATGCGGCGTTCTTTGAGAAAGCGAATCTCCGTTTTAGCGGGATGCACGTTCACATCGATCTGCGCGGGATCGACGGCGATATTCACCACCGCGATAGGATGACGGCCCGGCAACAGCAGCGAGTGATACGCCTCTTCAACCGCGTAGCTCAGCATACGGCTGAGCACCCAGCGATGGTTCACAAAAAACGACATGTGTTGGCGCGTGCTCTTGTAGCAAGTTGGTAGACTGGTGCAGCCCGTCACGACTGGCCGTTCGGGATCGTCGTCGCGGCCATCTAAACTGCTAATCGGCACCATCTGCTCGGCCACTTGCAAACCGTAGATCTCGATCAACACGCTGGTCAACTGACCATCGCCGGGCGTCGAGAAAAGCTGACGGCCCTCGCTGGCAACGCTGAAACGAATGCCGGGATAGGCCAGCGCGTACTGTTCAAGCAGATGCAGGCAGTGGCTGACCTCCGTATTGCGGCTCTTCAGGAATTTCAGGCGGGCAGGTACGGCGCTAAAGAGATTGCGCACCGTCAAGGCGGTTCCCACAGGCGAGGCTGCGGCACTCACGCTGGACAGTTCGCCGTTTTGGGCGGAGATTTGTGCACCTTGTTCCGCGTGTTGATGGCGGCTGAGCAGCGTCACGTCGGCCACGGCTGCAATACTTGCCAGCGCCTCACCGCGAAAGCCCAGCGAGCGAATCTGCTCCAGGTCATCGATCCGCGCCACCTTGCTCGTCGCATGGCGGGCTAGGGCCAGGACCAACTCTTCGGCGGGGATACCAGAGCCAGTGTCGCTCACGCGGATCAGTTGCAGGCCGCCATTCATCAACTCCACGCGAATCTGCGTGGCCCCAGCGTCGATACTATTCTCGATCAATTCTTTGACCACCGAGGCCGGGCGTTCGACTACCTCCCCGGCGGCGATCTTCGCGGCGACATCGGGCGCAAGCTGACGAATGGGCATAGTGACTACTCTCCTGTGGCTGTGTTCTGCGGTTCTTTGTGATAAGAACGAGTGTTCAGGGAATATTATAGCATATGCTGGCAAGTACCAAGTTCTGAAAAAACTGTAATCATTCTCTGCGCCATGTACCCTCGATATATGAGAATATATTCATGTAAAAGAGCGTGCAATTCATCTGTTCAATAGGGAAGTAATGATATATTTCTCATGTGACAAGTGAGAAACGGTTCGGGGGGAAGCCTGCACACTTGCCATAAGGGGGCGGATGTTATTTAGAAGTGCGGTAAGCGTGCAGGAAGTGAACGGATGATCTGTTACAATCAAAAGGGCACTCAACCTTGAGCGCCCTTTTTTCGCGCTGTCTCATAAACTTACATGTTCGCCTGGTTGGAGTGGGCGAAATTTTGAGCCATCATTGATAAACACCAGCGTTTGATCCTGAATATGCACGAGCATATCGGGTCGGCCATCTCCGTTGACATCTTTAAACTCGCCAGTCACAGGCAGCAAATCGCCGCCGTCGCCAAAAAGAGTGGGACCGGTATAGACGACAGCGTGAGTTGCATCGCCACCTGGAAATTCGATAATCACCACATGTCGATTCACATTCAAAAAGATGAAATGCGACGGATGATTCGCCCCGTCCTGATGCCCAACGACTGCATCAACCTGATAGGTACGCGGACGCCCATAGGTCGCGTCATCCTGGCGCAATTGCCACCAGGACGAAAATACCCTCAGCCCCATAAACAAACCCAACATTAACAACATCCCCAGGATGAGTGTTAGCCAGGGCATACGCCTGCGGCCCCTGCGTGTTAGAGATCTTGGCGTGTCCATTGCCTTCGAGGTGAGCGAACCGCCAGCAGAAGCCATACTGCTGGCTCGCCGACGCGGCACAATTGTCGCTTGCTCAGGGGTACAATCGTCTCCTGTGTCCCGTTGCACCGGCTGCCTGTAATGGCGTACACTGGTGTGCGGGCGGGTAACATAATACTCTTCCTCCTCTGCGATATCCCAATCGACATCAACTGCCTGCGATTTCCTGCGTATCTGTGATGCAGCCATAGCGGTTTCCTCTCAAATAGAAAATTTGTTCTATAAACTGGTCCCATCATACAACTAGAACGAAATTTCGTCAAGAGGGAAAAGTCAAACCAGTATATTCAGTTTTGATAGTGTGCTCTATTTTAGAGAATTGTATATCGTGTATTGCGGAAATATGTTTCATGCGCTAAACTAGCGTTGTTGGTGTGTATTTATTAGGATTGAAAGAGGAGAAGCTGCCGTGGTATATTCCAAACCCCACCAAATCGGAACAATTTTTCAAAAAGAAGGCATACTTATATCACCATCTATTTCTATGGAGGATATTACAAATATAATCAGTAATACACCATATGATGTGTCGATTACTCAAGAACGCCTTAATCTCACGAACAAGTTTCGTACTAGCTTATTTCCTTGGAGAGGTCAATTTTCGCCAGAATTTGTTGAGATTTTATTAGACCAATATAGCCAATCTAGTGATACGATCTTAGATCCTTTTGTAGGTAGTGGTACTACCTTATTTGAAGCAGCAAGAAAGGGTCTTAAATGTTATGGAGTTGAAATTAATCCTTCAGCCATTGCGATGGCTAAAACAGCACAGTTTGCAAATATAGCCTTGCTTGATAGGAAAGCGGTTATTAAGGATGCTGAAGCTTTTGTTGATAAATATTTAGCACATTTTAATGTAGATTTATTTTCTTATCAAAATGAAGACTATAATCACGTTCAGCATTTTGACTATTCTGAGGATGAGGTATTGAGAAAACTAGTACAGGAGGCCAGTAAAGATCCTCTGATTCAAAATTTTATTACGAACGTTTTTATCCGATATATGAACTATCACACGCCCCGTACACCAAGGGACTTTTTTCGTGCATTGAGAGAACATACTAAAATTGTTATGAATATTCCGTACAGTAAAGAAGAATGCCAGATATTTCATTGTGATGCTCGATCCATCCCTTTAGCAGATGGGAGTATTGATTTGATAATTACGTCACCACCATATATTAATGTTTTTAATTACCACCAAAATAACCGACCCGCAATGGAGTTGATAGGTTGGGATTTACTCAATATTGCTAAGTCTGAAATCGGCTCCAACCGCAAAAATCGCCAAAATAGATTTCTTACTGTTATACAGTATGCACTCGATATGTTGGATACATTAATCGAAATGAGGCGTCTTTTGAATCCGAATGGACGGGCAATTGTTGTAGTTGGTAGAGAATCCAGTGTGCGCGGTACAAGCCTAAAAAATGGTATACTTGTTGCCTCACTGGCTTTAGGAGGAGCAGGGCTTCGTCTGGAAGCTTTTCAAGAAAGAAGTTTTACCAATAAATTTGGCGAAAGTATATACGAAGATATCTTACACTTTGTTCCCAGCTCTGAAGCTGTTAAAGGCGGTGATATAGCTCGATCAATCGCTATTTGGAGCTTGGATCAGACTATTAGATCAGATGAGCAGGTGAATTTTGAAATTTTAGATGCAAAAAAACGTGCAAATACTGTCCAAAAATCTCCCATATTTGACATTTCAGCATCATTATATCGTAATATTGGATTAGTCAGTGAAAAATAAAAATAAGGTATTTGAGGAAAGGGGCGTATTGACATGATTGTTTATCCGACACCTCATCTTGAGAAATTAGAGGCTACTTTCACAAATAATAAGCTTCCGCAGAGGGATAAACCCCAAGTGGAGCAAGCAATTCAACATTATTACCAGTGGGTTAAGGATATGAATTTTATTATGATGTCTGTAGAACCGGCGCATGTGCTTTTAACAAACATGGTATCTTTATTAAATCAGTATAGAATTCGTATGGATATTGATCTGATATTTAACAGCCAAGATGATTGGTTATATAGGCAAAAAGGACAATTAAAAATAGATAATAGTATTATAGAAGAATTCCTTCCGCGAATTATGCACCCTGCTATTATACCTGAGATTACACAAACAAATCTAAAAATTGGACCAATAGGGGCATTTGCTGCTACTTGGTTTGATTCAAGTTTAACTAAGCCTGAATGTGCTGGAGGGTTGAGAATTCGATCTAAAGATCAGGATTTTGCTATTAGCAAACCGCTTTATCTGAAAGCTTCTCATTTCCCTGATTTTCAGGATTCAGTGGAGCAAGTTACGAATCTTGCCTATATTGCAGCAGAGTGTAAGACAAATCTTGACAAAACAATGTTTCAAGAAGCATGTGCAACGGCGCGTGACCTTAAGACAGCTATTCCCAGTGCGAAGTATTTTTTACTCTGTGAATGGTTGGATATGAAACCAATCAGCAGTACTACCACTCCTATTGATGAGACTCTTATTTTAAGGAAAGCTAAAAGGATTAGTTCAAATATACGAGGCTCATTTAGCACTTTTGCAGGGCGTCAAGCGGCAATGCCCCTATATATTCAGTATTTAAACGAGCATCCCTATAGGGTAGAGGTTTTTGAAAGATTCATTGACTATATACGTGTTCTTTTGAAAACAGAGGTTCTGGACGAAGAAACGGTATTGGAACGCGGCTATTTTTAACGAAGATGTCGAACTGGTATTAGCTTATCAGTTTGACATCTTTTTCTTCCTGAGACTATACTTTATGAAGTATCAGGTGGAGAAGGCCGATACAACCTTCTACCTCGCTTTTCTTTGTCGGAAAGGACACATCCCTTGTTCGTTGATAGTCATGCTCACATCGACACTTCCCGTTTCGATTCTGACCGCGAGGCGGTGATTCAGGCTGCCATAGCTGGTGGGGTGACACGGATGATCGATCCAGGCTGTGATCTGGCTTCAAGCCAAGCCGCATTGGTCTTGGCGAAGTCCCACCCTGGCGTTATTTTTGCGGGCGTAGGTACGCATCCTCACGAGGCTGAGACGTATAACGCGGAGGTAGAAGCGCAGTATCGCGCTATGGCCCAGGAGGCTGAGGTTGTAGCTATTGGCGAGTTCGGCCTGGATTATTTTCGTATGCTCTCTCCGCGTGAGACGCAACGCGAGGTCTTTTGTGCCCATCTGCGTGTAGCCCGCGAACTCGATTTGCCCTGTATCATTCATGTGCGCGACTCGCATGAGGATGTTGTTGAGCTTTTACGCGTGCATGGGCAGGGACTACGCGGCGTCTTCCATTGTTTCTCTGGCACCGTCGCCCAGGCTGAAGAATGTTTGGGGTTCGAGGGCTTTCTGCTTTCATTCGCCGGACCGCTCACAAAGCAGGGCAACGAACTGCCAGAAGTCGCCCGTCTCGCACCTTTAGCACGTCTGCTCGTCGAAACCGATAGCCCTTACCTGGTGCCCAAACCCTTACGTGCTAAACGCAATGAGCCGCTTTTCGTCAAACAAACCGCTGAGAAACTCGCCGAGATCCGTGGCATAACGCTGGAAGAGATAGCCCAGATCACCACAGACAACGCCGTTCGCCTGTTTTCTCTCTTTCCTTGCAGTACCCTCAACGGATCGAGAAAGGGAGACTAAGCATGGGGCGTTTCCTACGCTTCTCTACAAGCAAAGTATATACCAGTAAACGAAACTGGTCAACTGACAATCTACCAGGAGCAACGTATCATGAAACTCTTTAATACCCTGACGCAATCTCTAGAAACTTTTACGCCCATCGATAACACTGTTAGCGTGTACGTGTGTGGGATCACGCCCTACGATACCACGCATCTGGGCCACGCCTTTCTCTATGTCTCGTTCGACGCCCTGATGCGCTACCTACGTTCACGCGGCTACACGGTGAAGTATGTGCAGAATGTCACGGATATCGACGACGACGTGCTGCGTAAAGCCCGCGAATTGGGCATGGCCTGGGACGAGTTGGGCAGACGCGAAACCGAGCGTTTCCTCAACGATATGGACGCGCTCAATGTGCGCCGCCCGGATGTCTATGCCAAAGCCACCGAACAAATGCCCACGATTATCGAGATTGTGCAAACCCTGATTGCACGCGGCTTCGCCTATGAAAGTGCAGGCTGCGTGTTTTTCGACGTGAAAAAAGACCCGCAGTTCGGCCAGATGGCTCAGGCGATTGGCCTACACGACTATGATGCGATGCTCAAAATCGCGAACGAACGCGGCAATTTTCCTGGCGACACACGCAAAAAAGATCCCCTCGACTTTGTGCTCTGGCAAGCCCAGGCACCTGGCGAACCAGCTTGGGAGAGTCCCTGGGGGCCAGGCCGTCCCGGTTGGCATATCGAGTGTAGCGCGATGGCTATGCGCTATCTTGGTCCCCAGATCGATATTCATGGAGGTGGTTCTGATCTGACTTTCCCGCATCACACATGCGAGATCGCGCAATCCGAGCACTTTACCGGCAAAGCGCCTTTCTCGCGCTTCTGGATGCACGCTGGCATGGTCCACCAGGATGGCGAGAAGATGAGCAAATCACTGGGCAACCTGACGCTGGTTAGCAATCTGCGCAAGGACTACAGCACCGATGCTATCCGCGTGACCCTGCTCAACCATCACTACCGCTATCCTTGGGAGTGCTTCCCCGCCGACCTGGAGAACTCCAGCAATCTGGTGGCGCTCTTCCAACAGGTACGCGAACTGGTCGGAACCCAGGCCACGGGCGAGGATCACCTGTTGCGTGGTCAATTCGAGGCCGCAATGGACAACGATCTCAACACCCC
>JBDTBU010000144.1:0-4815 GCA_039923935.1 Ktedonobacteraceae bacterium
ACGATAGGCAGATTGTAGTACTGCTGGTATTTTTGCAGGGTCAGGCCCAGCAGGTCGCTCAGCAGCGTATGTACACCATCGTAAGCACGCATATTTGGCTGATGGAACATCCACGGATCAAGCTCACCCTTGAGCATATAACCAAGTAGGGTCTGGCTCTCGATATTGAGGATCTCATTGTATGAAAGATCGCGACCCCAGAAATTGTGATAGATGCAGTTGTATTCCGCAACCCAACCACTTGGTGTCGAAACGTTAAAGAACAAGTTATTGGGGTGACGCGGAATCATGAGGATTTGCGGCTGCAACGGGTTGTAGATACCGGTGTTTGGCGTAGGATTGTTATAACCTGGCAGGGACGTGTCCGTTACCAGATAGCGAATCCCATTATCAACTGCCGCTTGCAAGAAATTCGGATTGTGTAAGCCAGAGATATCAGGTGTCACCATCGCACTCGAACTAAAGTGTGTAAAGTTCATGCTTGTCGCTACCTGATTATTCAGCGTGATCTCCGAGGTAGCCGTAGGATAATCGACGTTATCCAGATTTGTATGGTCGTAGGTATGGCTCACCCAGTTGAACTGCGCCTGATTGCTGCTGAGAGATGGCGTGAGTGTATCGGGTGTGAAGGTTCCTGGCACAGTGCCTGCGCCGTTGAAAGCCAAGGTCAGAGTGACATTTTGTGTGACTGGATTGGCGTGTTGGCTATTCTGCCAAGCTAACACACTCTGCACGTCATTGCTGTTGATGCGATAGGTTGTACCAGTGCTATCTACAGGTGTGCCACAGGGTGTGCTCGTTGTCCAGTCGCTATCATCGATAAACATATCATCGACCTGTGGCGACATGTAGACATGCCGTTCGCCGAGGAAAATGCCTTTGGTGAGCCAGTTAACCAGGCCATAAGAAAGCACAATCGTATGGGCCAGGAAAGGGTTGCTATCAAAGGTGAGTGAAAGGATCTGACGTCCATCGGAATAGTTGCGCACATGTCCCAGGTCATGACCATTGCTATCAGTCAGAAGGGGCGTAGTTGTGCCGTCTGCCAGCGCATTTGTCAGATACGTAAAGGCATTCTGGATAGTGATGGTAGCTCCACTGGTAACGTACGGGAAGGTCGTCCGCCCGTTGGCAGTCAGTGTAACACCTAGAGGAGTAGCAGTGGTATCTATCGCGCTGCTGAATGCCTGATAACCATAATCGGCAGTGGGAAGGGTATACCAACTCAACTCACGTACGCTCATTTGAGACTCATAACTCCACATGTTGACCCATTCTTGCTGTGAGAGCGCACTGACAAAGGCTGAGCCATTGAAGTAGCTCAAAGCACCAGTAGTGAGAATAATCCCCTGGTAATAGCCATGACACCCATTACCTAACTTGTCAGGTGTCAGGCCATTGGGCGTTTGGGTCGCGACATAGACGCTATAGGGTGTGCCCAGGTAATCAAGCGTTTGCTTGATCGCTGGCAAATCGGCTTCGTTGCCGTCAGCGGAGATCACAAGCACTTTTAGATCGATAGTCGGAAGCAAGCAACCTAACAGGCTGATCTGGTTGCTTCCTGCCTGAGGAGCCAGGAGTGCAGAACTTCGCGCAGTCTTTGTCGCGCCGCGCTTGATAAATGTGACTGCCTTTGGCGAATTGACCGGCTGGTGCAATGGGCTAGAATGGGTCAATGCGAGCGTCACTGGCCCTTGCTGTAAAATGTGCGTGCTACTCGGAGCCTTTTTGATAGGGAGTCCGGCAGCATTTACCGTTGGAAGTGAGGCGAACAATGTTGTGAGCACCATCAGAAGCAGTGCGATTACGCCGATACTTGATGTCAGGATACGAGATGCGAATTTCATCTTGAACGTTTGCCTTTCTTTTGACTGTTTGATCACAAATACTCTGGTCAGCTTTCGCGAGCATAGATCTAGATTTAGCCCAGAGGTTGCGTCATAAACGTTTGATATTCCAATTGTTTAAAATGAGCGTTGAGTAAGAACCATCCAAGAATGGCCCCTAGCCAACCAGCTATGAGATAGCCCATGCCATAAAAAAGCTCCCCCAAGTACAGCGATGCCAGTGTGAGCGCGGCATTGCTGAACAAGAACAGAGCCGCAATGAGCAAGACAGACCGACGCTGATCCAGGTACAGCAGAAACAGCATCATGGTAAACAGCATGAACTGCCCCAGCCCAGCGAAGGCTTCCACACGCACGAGCATCGCCCAGTGCGGCGCTAATCCAAGGAACGTGGCGAGATCGCGTGCAGCAACACAGAGAAACAGCGCAATGATGCCCTGAACTTTGAGAAGAGTCCAGACACCTGCACGCACCGCTGCGACCATACCCTGCCTGGCGCGAACTAGATCTGACAGTGTACCCTTGGTGCGAATGAAGCGATAAAAAGCGGAATAATGGCGGTAAAAATGTGTCTCCAGATGGATCATAAAGATAGCCGCCGCCGGAATAGTCGAAAGATACACGATAAATCTGGCGGTATCGTAGGGCGGAAAAAGGTGATAGAAGCCATGAATGGTCACACCATGCGGAGACATCCAGAAAAGAAAACTGTCAATCAAGGTACCCAGCGTATAGAGTGTGCCAATGAGCAAGAGATCCCAGTATTTGCTGAGGTAGCGGAGATAAGCCCAACTGACACTTTGAGCCGAGGGGAATTCGTGGTAGACGCAGCCAAGCAAAAGCGACAGACACAAGATCTGCCCAAACAGAAACCCGGCCAAGCTTCCCGTCAGCCCAGCAAACTGTCCTAACAACAAAGAAGCCCCCGATCCGCACGCGTAGGACAACCCATAAATCAGCACAATACGCTTAAAATTACGCGCCGCCGAAAGAAAAACGGTAATCAACCACGTCATCGTTAAGGTTAAAAAAAGCGTAACCGTTAATAGACGATAGGATAAAGTGAAGGGCGCGAAAAAGAGAAAAGGCGCAGTCAACAGGGCCAAAGGGACATTGAGAAAGAGCACACCAGTGCAGGTTGGTGCAATACTGGCATTATCGTTGGCATAGACACGATCAGCTAGATACCGTGTCAAGAGCATTTGCGGCCCACCAGCCATAAACAGACTGGCAGCAAAGACCGCAATAACAGTCGCCAGCAACAATGAACGATCATCCTGGTTTAAGTATGTAGCCGTTGTGCTATCCAGAACGATGAGCGCAACCACACCGGAGAGCCAGGGTCCAGTAGAGATAACGGCAGAAGAAAGATAGGCCGTCGTGGCTTCCAGATAGGAGCCTTTGACCACCAGAGCTTTTAAACGAAAACCAATACCTGCCATACTACTTTACCTCCCTTAAATCCTATTTCTACTTTATGCCTGTAATATATATTTGTGATAGAGTTCATCATACGAGCTATAGAGTTTTTCCTGGCGATAAAAACGCTGGACCCGCTGCTGGCCTGCCTTGCCCATACGTAGCCGTGTCGCTTCATCACGCCAGAGTTGGATAATGGCGTTGGCTGTCTCGCAGGGACTAGCCACAGGGGTAACGATGCCGCTTGCCCCCAGTGCTGCATCTTCGGCTGTGATGCCTGTGAGCAGTTCGCGGCAGGCACCCACATCTGTGGCTACTACAGGCAGCTTCGCGCAATTGGCCTCCAGGATCACCAGTGGTTGACCTTCGCTTAGACTGGTGAGCACGATCACATCCAGCTTGCTGTAATACAGTTTTACATCGGCTGGCCCGGTAAAATGAATGATGGTTGTCAAATGAAGCAATTCAACCAATTGCTGGCACTCCTGGAAGTATTGCGCGTCCTCCTCAGTGGGGCCAACAAGATACACCTCAAGGTTGGGAATAGTCTCGTGGGTAATCTGTATAGCGCGAATAAACGTTTTGACATCCTTGATAGGTACCACGCGCCCGATAAAGCCAACCAGGAAACGATGTGCATCCTTTTGTACAGGCAAATGTGCCAGTCGTTCGATATTGATGCCATTGGGAACGACAAGCGTTTTTGCGGCATCAACCCCGCGTTTGAGTTGATATTTCTGGTTCACACCAGTGATAGAGATGAGCGAATCCGCTACCTCGTAGGTGATTTTCTCCATGAAACGATAGATATTCAGCCACCATTGCTGGAAAAAACCCAAACGCTGGTCCTGACGGCGATGCTCTGGTGTGAGTTGGCTCATCCAGCTTGACTGTGCAATCTCAATCTCGCGTTCGCGTGTATAAATGCCGTGCTCGGTCAGCATCAAAGGGCGGCCAGAGCGGAGCTTAGCCAGAGCGCCGAGCAACCCACAGAAACCGGTGCTGACAGCATGATAAACGCCCGCAAGGGGCAAGACTGTCTCGAAAATAGTAAAGATCGGCAGATAGGTAAAACGGAATGTCCAGAAAAAATCGACAAAGGATTCCTGTGCTGCATGCAACTGATAGAGCTTGACCAACACATCCCAACTCTCGCGACTATACAAGAGATCCGATGCAGTCAGCCCGGCAAAGCCTGACTCAGCGAGCAACGCCAGCAAGTCCTGGCTGCGGTAAGGTTGGCCTACCGCAATAGTTTCATGTAAACTGTGAAAGTTTTGCCAGGCCGCACGCTTCCTCTTATAGCTTTTGAGTTTCTCAATGCACGTCGTATCATGGAGAAAGACCTCGCGAAACTCCACCACATTTGGCGGTAGACGATAGAGCATTTTCCGTTGAGGATCAGGGCGAGCACCAACATGCACGACGCTAAAGGTCAAGCTGGGCAAGTTGCTCACCAACTCATGCAGCCAGTTTGACACGCCACCCGTCACATACGGGTATGCCCCTTCCACTAACAGACAGATATCAATCATGCTCTGCCTCCCAC